>NZ_JBSHAY010000012.1:0-259820 GCF_053611725.1 Streptomyces sp. NPDC054783
GGCCCCGGCCGAGCGATGGGTCCCGGCGCCGTGCAGGCGGTCACGTCCGGATCCGTGCAGCAGCCACCCTTTTCTCAACGCAGGGCGACATCGACGCGACGCGTGGGCGTGGAACGTCACGGCTTGGTCAAGCCCTTCCCGCGCGTTGGTCGCATGTTCACGGCCCTTCCCTGATGCGCCCGGCCATCACGAGCGAACGATGATGACGGCCCACCTTTTCTCCGGGCCGGCCGTCACTCCGGAGCGCCTGTGCCGCTCAAGAAAGGGCCATCATGGCTGAGTTGACACGCCGTAGACTGCTGGGTGCCGCGGGTGCGCTGGGAGGCACCGCGGCTCTCTCCCTCCTCCCGCCGAGCGTCCAGAAGGCCGTCGCCTCCGGGCCGCCCAGGCAGGGATCGCTGAGCGACATCGAGCACGTGGTCATGCTGATGCAGGAGAACCGCTCGTTCGACCACTACTTCGGCACCCTGTCGGGTGTCCGGGGCTTCAACGACCCGAACGCCCTCAAGCTCGGCAACGGGCGCTCCGTCTTCTACCAGCCCGACGCCGTGAACCCCAAGGGCTATCTGCTGCCCTTCCACCTCGACACCCACACGTCGAGCGCCCAGGCCATCCCGTCCACCAGCCATGCCTGGGCCGTACAGCACCAGGCGTGGAACGGCGGCCGAATGGACCAGTGGCTGCCCGCCCACCGCAGGGCCGACGGGGCCAACGGCCCGTATGTGATGGGCTACTACACGCGCGAGGACATCCCGTTCCAGTTCGCGCTCGCCGAGACCTTCACCGTCTGCGACAACTACTACTGCTCGGTCTTCGGCCCCACCTGGCCCAACCGCCTGATGTGGATGACCGGCACGATCGACCCGGGCGGTACCCACGGCGGCCCGGTCATCAGCAACGTCGCGCCCACGCCGTACCGCTGGACGACGTATGCCGAACGGCTCCAGGCGGCCGGCGTGAGCTGGAAGGTGTACCAGCAGGACGACGACTACGGCTGCAACATGCTGGAGCAGTTCGCCGCCTTCAAGAACGCGTGGCCCGGGTCCGACCTGTACGATCGAGGTGTACGCCCGCAACCGGAGGGCACCTTCGAGGACGACGCCCGCAACGACCGTCTCCCGGCCGTGAGCTGGATCATGCCGACGAGCTACCAGTCGGAGCACCCCGACTACCTCCCGGCGGCCGGCGCCGACTTCGTCGCCTCGAAGATCGAGGCGATCGCGTCCAACCCCACGGTCTGGAGCAAGACCGCCTTCATCCTGAACTACGACGAGAACGACGGCCTCTTCGACCATGTGGCCCCGCCCACGCCGCCTGCGGGCACGGCCGACGAGTACGTTCAGGGCCTGCCGATCGGTGGCGGCTTCCGCGTCCCCGCCATCATCATCTCGCCCTGGACCGTGGGCGGTTGGGTGGCGTCGGAGGCCTTCGACCACACCTCGTCCCTGCAGTTCCTGGAACGGTTCACCGGGGTGAAGGAGCCGAACATCAGCGACTGGCGGCGCGCCACCTTCGGCGACCTCACGACCGCCTTCCGATTCCGCGACGCCCGCCCCGGCCCGCCCCAGCTCCCCGACGACACCGCGGAGCAGTTGGAGAAGGCGAAGGAAGAGGTGGCGACTCTGCCGAAGCCGAAGCTGCCCGGAGCGGACCAGACGTTCCCGCGCCAGGAAAGCGGCACCCGCCCGCACGTGTGATCCCGGGGGCCCGCGCCGCTTGCGGCCGGGCCCCTTCCGAACTCCTGTGACGGCGTTCTGGACGGGGATCCCGTCGGGGGCTTCGCCGTGCCGTGGTGCAGGAACCCAACTCGTTTCGGTCCGTGTCGCGACCGGCGAGCTCCGAGGGGTCCCCCGACACGATTTGGCAGGCTTGCCTCCATGAGCAGTGTTGGTGGGGGCGTGCGTGCGCCGAGGATTCTGGTGGTCGATGACGAGCCCGAGGTGCGGTACGCCGTGGAGGACGGCCTCGCCGTGGAGGGATACGACGTGCGCGGGGCGGAGGACGGGCAGGCCGCGCTGGCGGAGGTGGCGTCCTGGGAACCCGACGCCCTGGTGCTCGATGTGATGCTGCCCGGTCTGGACGGGCTGGGCGTGTGCCGTCGGCTGCGGGCGATGGGCGACCGTACTCCCGTGCTGGTGCTCACGGCGCTGGGCTCGGTGAGCGAGCGGGTGGACGGTCTGGACGCGGGCGCCGACGACTATCTGGTCAAGCCCTTCGCGCTGGACGAGCTGGTGGCGCGCATCCGGGCGCTGCTGCGCCGCAGCGCACCCGCCGAGCCGGTGGAGGCCGCGGAGCTCTCCTTCGCCGATCTGGTGGTGGACCCGGCCACCCGGACCGGGCGGCGCGGAGCACGCGCCATCGAGTTCAGCCGGACGGAGTTCGCGCTGCTGGAACTGCTGCTGCGCAATCCGGGCCAGGTCCTGACGAGGGAGACGATCCAGGAGCGGGTGTGGGGGCGTGCCTTCGGACCGGAGTCCAACTCGCTGGCCGTGTACGTCGGTTACCTGCGGCGCAAGCTGGAGGCCGACGGCGAGCCACGGCTGGTGCACACCGTGCACGGAGTCGGCTACCGGCTGGACCTGGCGTGACCGCCCCGCGCCGACTCCGGTGGCGGGGCGGAGACCGACGCTCCGGGTGGCCTCGACGATCCCTGCGGACCCGGCTGACCCTCGCCGCCTCGCTCGCCGTGGCGGTCGTCGTGGTCGGGGTGTGCACGGCCGCCTTCCTGGTGATCCGGTACCAACTGCTGCGTCAGCTCGACCTGCACCTGACCCAGTCGGCGCGGCTGGCCGCCCAGCAGTACCGGCACGAACCCGCCGGCGTGGTGCAGGGCGAGTGCCGGTACCTCGCCGCCCCGGCCTGCGCCCAGCTGGTACCCACCCGGCCCGGCGACGACCCCGAGAGCCCCTATCTGCTGCCCGTCACCGGCACCACACGCGCGGTCGCCGCCGGCACCCACGGCGCCTACCACAGCGAACTGCGGCTCGCGGGGCACCGCGCCCGCATGCTCACCACGCGGCTGGGCGGCGGCCGGGCCCTGCAGGTCGCCGTGCGCGCCGACACCGTCGACCGCGGCGTGCGGCAGGCCGCGGAACTGCTCCTCGCCGTGGGCGCGGGCGGCATCCTGCTGGCCGGCGGCCTCGGCTTCTGGGTCTCCCGTACGGGCCTCGCCCCGGTCGGCCGGCTGACCGCGACGGCCGAGCGCATCACCGCCACCCGCGACGCCCGGCACCGCATCGAGCTGCCGACCGTCCGCACGGGCCGCGAGGACGAGCTCACCCGGCTCGCGACGGCCTTCAACACCATGCTGGAGGAACTGGAGAAGTCCGTCAGCGCCCAGCGCCGGCTGGTCGCCGACGCCTCGCACGAACTGCGCACTCCGCTGACCGCGCTGCGCACCAACGCCGAACTGCTCGCCCGGTCAGCCCGTCTCACCGACGGCCAGCGCGAGCGGGCCTCCGGGGCGCTCGGCCGCCAGCTGCGTGAGGTCACCGTACTCGTCAACGACCTGATCGAGCTGGCCCGGGAGGAGGAGCCGGATCCCCTGGTCGAGGACGTGCGGCTGGCGGGCGTCGTCGGCCACGCCGTGGAGGCGGCCCGTGACCACTGGCCGGAGGTTTCCTTCCGGCTCTCCGTCGCTCCGGGAGCAGGAGGCGGCACGGTCGCCGGCGTACCGGCCCGGCTCTCCCGGCTGCTGTCGTGTCTGCTCGACAACGCGGCGAAGTTCAGCCCGCCCGGCCGGCCCGTCGAGGTGACGCTCACCGGCCCGGGAGACAGGCTGGAGGTCACCGTCCGCGATCACGGACCCGGCATCGCCGACGAGGACCTGCCGTACGTCTTCGACCGCTTCTACCGTGCCCGCACGGCCCGCGCCCTGCCCGGCTCCGGACTCGGTCTCGCCATGGCCCGCCAGATCGCCCACGCCCACCACGCCGGCCTCACCGCCGAACACGCACCCGGCGGGGGCGCCCTGTTCCGGCTCCGCCTCCCGGCCCGGAACCGGCTCTCACAAAGTTCTTAGACCGCCCCGTGACAGTGACGCCCCATGAAGGCGAGGAAGATCAAGAAGACCAAGAAGAAGATCGTCGCGCTGAGCGCCGCCGTCACGGTGATCGGGGTGGTCGGCACGGCCACCGCGTTCGGCACGGGCGCCCCGGACGGCCGGCAGGTCCAGGCGCACGGCGGCCGCGTCACCGTGCCCGTCGCCGGTGGGCGCGCCGTGGTGGACACCGCCTCCCTGGCCGTGCGCGGCCAGGCGGACGACGGACACGCCTGGCAGCTGTCCGCTGCGGCGGCCGAGGCCCTCGGACCCGCTGGGAAGGTCTTTGTGCACGGCGACAAGGCCACCTGGGGCTACCCGGCGAAGGGCCTCATGGTCACTGCGGCCGCGCGCGACGGACGGCTGACGGTGACCGTGCACTCGACCCGGAAGGCCACGCTGACCTGGCCGGTGACCGCCACCGGCCAGGACACCAGCGAGCTGCAGATCCCGCGCGGCGAGGGCCTGTCGGTGCCGGTCGTCGACCGCTGGTGGAACTCTTCGGAAGCCGGGCTCGCAGGATCGGAGGCGGGCATGTCCGACGGTCTGACCATGCCGTTCTGGGGCACCAGCCTGCGCGGCGGGCACGGCGCGAGCTACATCGCCGAGTCCGACATCGGCACCACGCTGAAGTTCGTCTCCGCCGACGGCCGGCTGCACACCGAGACCGAGCACGCGTTCTCCCCGTCGGAGGACACGCTCGACTACACGCTGACCTTCGCGCTCACCGACGGCTCGCCGGTGGCCGCCGCCCGCGACTACCGGGCCTGGTTGCAGGCCCACGGCGGCATCACCACCCTGCGCCAGAAGATCGCCCGCAACCCCGCGGTCGGCAGGCTGGTGGGCGCCTTCCACGCCTACACCTGGGGCCAGGCCCGCACCATCCAGGGCGTAAAGCGCCTTCGGGAGCTGGGCATCGACAGGATGTGGCTCGGCTACGACGCCGACGGCTCCCCGATGGACCGCTCGGCCGTGAGCCTGGCCGAGCGGTCCGGCTACCTCGTCGGACCGTACGACTCGTGGGCCAACGCCCAGGACCCCGCCTCGGCCGACACCTCGGTGTCCAAGTGGCCCGCGCCCGTGTGGCAGGACGCCTGCGTACGGGGAGGCGACGGCAAGATCGTCACCGGATTCGGCGGACGCGGCTGCTACGTCAGCTCCGAAGCGTTGCGGCGCGCCGAGCCGACCCGGCACCAGCTGGCCGACCGCACCCGCGAGATGACCGCGAACGGCGCGAACAGTTACTTCCTCGACGTGGACGCCGCCGGCGAGCTGTTCACCGACCACTCCCCCGCGCACCCGATGACCCAGGCGCAGGACCGGGACAACCGGCTGCGGCGGATGGCCTGGCTGTCCGGCGACCGCAAGCTGGTGCTCGGCTCGGAGAGCGCCGGTTCCTGGGCGAACGGTGCGCTCGCCTTCAGCCACGGCTCCGGGACCCCGGTGCCCGACCGGTTGTGGGCGCTGGAACGGGACCGCGCCACCTGGGGCGGCTACGCACCGGCCGGCGCGCCCGGGATCTTCTTCAAGCCCGTCCAGTTGCCGGCCGACGTCGCCAAGGCGATGTACGACCCCAGGTACCGGGTACCGCTGTACCAGACCGTGCTGCACGACTCGGTGATCAGCACCGAGCGCTGGGAGCTGTCCTGGTCGAAGCTGCCCGACCAGAGCCGCACCCGTGCACTGCTGGCCATGCTGTACAACGTCCCGCTGAACCTCGTCCTCGACGAGGCGGAACTGGACGAGCACGGCAAGCAGATCGCCCAGTTGCAGAAGTACTTCGAGCCCCTGCACAAGGCTGCGGCGACCCTGCCCATGACCGACTTCCGCCAGCTGACGCCCGACCGGCTGGTGCAGCGCACGACGTTCGGCGACGGCGTGCTGAGTGTCACGGCCAACTTCTCGACCCGCACCCACGACGGTCTGCCCGCGGGCTGTGCCGACGCGGTGGTGAACGGCGGCAGGGCCCAGCGGTTGTGCCCGGCCGCGCTGTGACGCAGGACGCCGAGCCCACCTGCACGGAACACGCTCACCCCACGGTCCCTGGCCACCGGCCGCGATCCCGCAAGCCGCCGGGGAGCTGACCGTCCAGGTGCGTCAAGGGCCCTCCGGTGGCGCGGGCGGTGCCCTGGTCTCCACGCCTGCCGGCCTCTACACCTCCAGCAGCGGTGGGCGCCGCCCGCGTACCGGCCGCACGCGTCGTACGACGGCTCGGACGACGGCATGGGCCGCGCTGTGCCTGGCGGGCGCGCTCGCCCACGCGGTGACGGTCCGTGTCCTGCAAGAGCCATGTGTTGCCCGCTGGTCCGGACGGGTTGCCGTAGACGGGGCTCGGTGCCGACTTCGACTCGGAGAGAAGCGCTGCCCGCCCTACGGGGAGCAGCAGTTGGGGCGCCGGCAGAAGCCGCCGGCCGGGCCGGTGGCCGTACGCGGGGCTGGATGGCCGGCCACTCGCCGATGACCTCAGCCGGGCAGCCGGGCAGCCGGCCAGATCCGGCCGTCCCGGCGCTGGGGCGCTGAGTTGCCCTCCTCCCCCGTGCTGCCGGCCGTCCCGTCGCTTCCCCCGTCGGAATCGTGTTCGGCAGCGAGGAGGGCGGCATCACTATGTCTCTTCGAAAGGGCGAACGCAACTCTTGAATTCACATTCTCACGCAGCGAGAAGTTCGAGCTTGAACCTTCTCGGGAGGCGAGAAAAGGACGGCCTTTTCTCGGCTGGTGAGAAATATGTACGAGGCATGTTTCCCAGGTCGGAGCCGGTACGTGGATGCCCTAGCCTGTCGGCGTACGCACCCGACCCCCATCCATAGGAGTACCGTGCGCGCCATTGTCATGAGGGAATTCGGCGGCCCCGAGGTCCTGCGACTTGAAGAGGTTGCCGACCCCGAGCCCGCGCGTGGACAAATCCCGCTCGATGTGAGGCTTGCGGGTGTCAATTACGCAGATGTCCACGTTCGCGGCAACACCTACCTCGCGCCGGTCGCGCTGCCGTACATCCCCGGCAACGAGGTTGTCGGCACCACGCCCGACGGCAAGCGCGTCGTGGCGCTGACGCAGGGCGGCGGATACGCCGAAAAGGCCGCCGTACACCGCAGGCTGCACTGGGAGATCCCGGACGGGATCACCGACGAACAGGCGGTGCGCCTGGCTCTGCAGGGGAACAGCGCATACCACCTGCTCTTCACGGTCGCCCGGATCACCGAGGGGGAGACGGTCGTCATTCCCGCCGCGGCCGGGGGCGTGGGGTCGCTGGCCGTCCAGTTGGCGCACCGGGCGGGCGCCCGCGTCGTCGCTCTCGCCAGTACGACGGAGAAGCGTCAGCTGGCCATGGAGCTCGGCGCGGCAGCGGTCGTCGACTCCTCCGACGAGGACGGCCTTGCGGAGCGGATCCTGGACGCGGCAGGAGGGCCGGTTCAGGCCGCGCTGGAGATGACCGGCGGCAAGACGCTGCACCGGACCCTCGAAGTGCTGGCCCCGCGCGGCCGACTCGTCGTGTACGGCTTCGCGGGCGGGGAGCTCGCCGACGTCTCCGCGCACACACTGCTCCAGAAGTCCATCACCGCCGCGGGATTCTGGCTTCCGCACCTGTACGCCGACCGGACGCTCCCGCTGGCGGCCTCCATGAGGAAGCTCTTCGACGCCGTCGGGAACGGTACGCTCAAGATCGTCAGTGGCGGCACCTTCCCACTGGCCGACGCCGCAAAGGCGCACAGCATGCTCAACAGCCGAACCGGCATGGGCAAGTTCAGTCTCGATACAGTCACACATTAGTCTTGGTGCCCGGAACGTACGCGGTGGCAGCGGCACCGGTACGGCCGCGTTCCCGAAGAGGGGAGCACGGCCGGGACGAAGGGGATACGGCTGATGGGTGGGCAGCGCGGAAGCGGGACCGGTTACGCCGAACGTTTCATGCGAGTGCAGCAGGCGTTCATCACTCTGGGCCCCGGCGCCCACCGGCTGTCCGCAATCGCCAGGGCAGCCGATCTCGATGACTCCACCACGGGCCGCATGCTGACCGCCGGCACCTACAACAGCACCTTCGTCCGGGTGGACCGAGGCCTGTACGAGCTCGGCAGCACGGTCGCCGACCTGGGGCTCCATGCCCTCTCCGAGGACAGACTCTCCGGTGGCGAGGCCACCCGCGTCCTTCAGGGCCTGCGGGAGGCGACCGACAGCGGTCTGGTCTTCCTGTACATGAGGGCCCCGTTCGGCACGGCCGGGAGGCAGTGCCTGGACATGGCGGTGGGGGATTCCGATCTCGTCGAACTCGGCATGACGCCGCGCGATGTGCTCTCCGTGACACGGTCGCTGCGCACCGGTGCCTCGGGCCGGACGATCCTCGCCTACCTGCCCGCCCAGATACAGCAACGCGTCGCCGCCGACCCGGTCCCGGAGGAAGCCGGCCCCGGCGTCATCCGCGACGGCGACGAGCTGCTCGCCTCACTCGCAGACATCCGTGACCAGGGCTACGCTCTGGGACGGGAGGAGTGCATGGCGAAGTGGAACTCCGTCGCCGCTCCCGTCATCTGGGACGGTGCCATCTGGGGGGCGGTCCTGCTGCTCAAGCCCATGGACGTCATGCCGGAGGCCCCCCAGCGCTATGTCCAGGCCACCATCGCCGCGGCGGCCAGGCTCAGCCGGCTCGGCGGAGCCTCGTCGGTCGACTGACCGCCGGCCCCGCTCATTCTCAGCAGCTCCATCCGCTGATCATCCAGCAGCGCCGCGGGCGGCGGCGCGGAAGGCCGCCGCCCGCAACTCCGCGCGCAGGCACGGCGGTCAGCGCAGGTCGATGACCGTGCGCAGCTTGCCGCTGGTCGCGGTGCGCTCGAACTCGTCCTGCCGGACGGTCTCCACGGCGAGGGACAGCAGCCCTTCCGCCTCGGCCGACGCGAGTTCGGCCACCTCGGCGGTGAGAGCTGCCCGGGCGGCCTCGGGGGCCGGAGCGTACTGCTCGTCGAGCCGGACCGTCAGCCGCTCCCGGCCTGCGCCCGGGGCCACCATCAGCTGCACCTCGCCGTGATAGCCGAGCCGCTCCTCCAGTGCCCGGAGCAGGCGCCGGTAGTTGACGAAATACGTGCCCACGCGGACGACGTCGCCGTAGCGCCCGAGCAGTTCCAGGCGGGGCACGTGGCTGCCGCACGCGCACCTGCCCCGCACCTCCCGTCCCAGGTCACCGATCTCGTAGCGGTCCAGCCGCTGGCCGGCCCGCGCCCGGGAGGTGAACACCAGCCGTCCGGGCTCGCCGGGCGCCACCGGCCGGTCCTCGTGCGGGTCGAGGATCTCCAGCGTGTGCAGGTCGGTCAGCACGTGATGGACCGAGCCGTCGCAGGACGCGCACTGGTAGCCCAGCGGCCCCAGGTCGGTGCTGCCGTAGGCCGCCGAACGGATCACCTCCACCCCGAAGTCGTCGGTGAGGACCCTGCGTTGCTGGACGGTGAAGTGCTCGCCGCCGTAGAAGACCTTCCGGATGCCGCCGTACGCACGCAACCGGTCCGCTTCGGCGTGGAAGAGCTGCCACAGGTAGGACGGCATACCGAAGACCGTGTCCGCCCGGTGGGTGACCAGTGTCTCCGCGACCGAGGCGTGGTCGGGGCCGGCGGCGATCGGGAGCTGAGTGGCGTTCAGCCGTTCCAGGATGGAGAAGAAGCTGATGAAGCTCCCGTACATCCCGCCGCAGTAGAACAGGTTGGCCGCCCGGTCGCGGGCCGGATCGAAGCCGGCGGTGAGCAGTCCGTCCGCTGCGGCGCGCATCTGGTTGTCGTAGTCGTCGCAGGTGAACACCGACAGCGCGGGTGTGCCCGTGGAGCCTCCGCTGCGGAAGTACAGGTGGGCATGGCGTGGGTCCAGAGCGGCGAGCGCGATCTGCACGCCTTCCTTGCCCAGCAGCGGTGCGACCGGCGCAGGGGGCAGAACCGGCGGCGCCACCAGGTCGTCCAGGCAGGCCACCGTACGGAACTCCGGGTCCGCGACGCGCACGGTCACCCGGCGGCTGTAGCGCTGCAGCGCGTAGACACCGTCGTGCGGTTCGCCCTCGTAGCTCTCCAGCATGGACCCGACCGGGGTGACGCGGGTGACGCCCGCGGCGAACAGGGCGCGGGACAGCGTGGCCACGTCCGCGCTGTCGCCCCCGATCGCCGCGGTCTGCAGATAGCGGCGCATGGGGCGCAGGGTCGCGGTGACCGCGTGCCGGGGCAGCGGCTTCACCCGGATGCTGCGGTGCAGCGGGGAGGCCTCGAGTGCGGGGCGCGCGTCGGCCAGCACCCGCCAGGAACCGTCCTCGGCGGTGAACACGCGGGTGAGGCCCAGGTGTTGTTCGAGCCGGGCGAGCTGCTGCACGGTGGTGATCTCCGCCTGTTCGGCCGGGCCGGGCACGGATGCCGGCCGGGCGTCGGAGACCTTGGCCAGCCGCTCGGCGAACCGACTGGCGAACTCGAAGAGTTCCTCGGTGTCGTTGGTGGCCTCGGTGTCGAGGTAGACCACCTGCGGGCTGGCACACGCCTGCTGTTCGAGACGGCAGACATCCTCGGCGAGCGCGTCGAGCACGGCGTCATCGGACGCTGCCTGCCGGGTCAGGTAGGCGAAGGAGATCCGGTGGCCCCACTCGACCACGCGGCAGCCGGGCGGCGCCAGTTCGCCCGCCGCGCGCACCGCGTCCTCGCCGCCCCACACCGCGATCGCGTCGGCCTGCCCGCACAGTGTCTCCAGCCACTCGCGGCGCGCGGACGGGAAGCGCAGGGCGATGACGCGTTCGGCGATCAGCCCGGACGGGTCGGCCGCACCGAGCGCGGCCAGCAGGTCGAGCGCGAGAGCCGAGTCGGAGCTGCTGGTCTTCAGCACGTTCACATTGCCCGCCAGCAGTCCCTCGACGACGCTCAGCGGCGCCACGGCCGCGGCGTTGCCCGGTGCGATGTGCACCAGCAGACCGACGGGCGCCCAGGCCTCGTACACCGTCTCGCGGGCGTCCGGCCGGGTCGGCCGCTCCGGGCGCAGACCGCCCAGTTCGCGCCGCAGCTTGCGTTCCAGCGCCTCCCGGGTGAGCGCGGCTCCCAGTTCCGCCAGAACCGCAGGGGCCTCGCCGACGGGCAGGTGCCCGGCCAGGCGGCCGTACAGGGGGGAGTCAGGATCGGCCAGGTCACGGCCGACCGCGGCGCAGGCGCCCAGAACCACGTCGCTGGGCAGGGGACGGGTCAGGAGCCGCCCGGCCAGCTCAGGCAGCCCGGCGAGCCGCCGGCCGGCCTCGGCCTCGTCGATGAACTCCCCCTGCCACAGGTGGAGTACGGAGTGCGGTACGAAGGTGGTCACGACATTCCCTTCATCAGTTCGGCGGCGGCCACCGCACAGCTGCGGTTGCGGCTCACTCCTGCGCGGCCGTGCACGGTGAACCAGTCGGTGGACAGCGGGCAGGGGCATGCGTCGCCCGGATGCAGCGACGCGAGGTCGCCCATCACCACGCTGTGCGCGGGCACGGAGGTGATGTAGGGGCTGACCAGGTGCAGAAAGCCGCGTTCGCCGTACGGCAGCGGGCGCAGCGTCCCCGTGTCGCGCACCGCCGCACGCGACCACACGGGCACGTGCAGCCGGTGATGCGCGCACTCGACATACGGCACACAGTGCTCGACCGAGCCGAAGGTGTCGCGCACGCGGTCCCCCGGCACGCCGAGGAGGTCGGTGACCTCGGAGTAGAACGCGTCCTTGCCGATCTGCCGGTCGGCGTGGCCCTTCCAGCCGCCGCCGAGCACCACCAGCGATCCCTGGGGCAGGGTGAGCGGCGGCAGGCCCATCGCCCGCATCCGCTCCAGGGTGAAGTACAGGAACGCCGGGAAGCCCAGGATGCGGACCGGTACGTCGTCCTCGGCGTAGCGCCGGAGCGCCGCGATGCAGCCGTGCACGTCGAACTCGTGGCCGGTGCCGGTGTGCCGCAGGGCGTGCGTGGTGTGCCGGGCCGGGGCGAAGTCGCACAAATAGTTGTCGGTGAACGACGTGCCCAGCTTCAGCGAGGGCGCGGGCTCGTAGCTGTACAGCAGGTAGTTCACCGGCTGTTCGGGAGTGATCCAGCCGTAGTGGTCGAAGATCCGTGCCACCATGCGCTGCGCCGAGCGGATGGTCCACTCGTCGAAGAACATCTGCGACTTCTGGCCCGTGGTGCCCGAGGAGGTCAGATGCAGGAACACCTCGTCGCGCGGTATGGAGAGCACCTCGTGACGCTTGAAGAAGGCCGCGGGCACCAGCGGGGTGCGCACCCCCTCGCCGACGGTGGGCGCGCACGTCTCGGCCGGGTCCTGAAGCAGGGCGGCGAAGAAACGGGAGCGGCGGGCGTGCCAGGCGTTGGTCTCGGCCATGGCGGCGGCGAACAGCTCGTCGGTGACGGGGCCGCCGGCGTACGGCTCCACCAGATCGCAGAGCCGCTGTACATGGCCGAGCGCCGCCGGGTCGGGAACCTCGACGGGAGCGAGATGGGGTTTCATCGGGACACCTCGGGAAGGGGCAGATAGGTGGCGGTCCAGGCGCTCAGGTAGGCGCCGAGGTACGGCCGGAGCAGCGGGCTGACGGCGGTGGTGCGGAAGTCGATCTGACGGCTGGTCCGCGACAGCACCACGTAGTCGTGGAGCCGGTCGCGGATGCGGCGCATCGCCGGGTAGACGGCACTCGGCACGAAGCCCGAGGCGAGGAACACCTCAAGGGCCTCGGTGTCGGCCAGCGGCAGCAGCGCCTCTGCGTAGTCCGCGCCGGCCCGGGTGACCGCGGCCATCAGCGCCTCGAGGGCGCCGGCCACCGCGGCCGGACGCGGATGGACGGCGACGAGCGCGCAGCTCCCCGCTACGGCGTCGAGGTCGGCGTACGCCTCGAAGCTGCCATCGGCGGCGACCAGGACCGCGTTGGGGGTGTGCAGCGGGAAGAAGCGGCCGTCGGCCTCCGGGAAGAGCTCCAGGAAGCGCCGCCGCACGAACGCCGGTGCGGTGATCAGCTCGATCGGCTCGGCACCGGTGGCCGCGCCCAGCGCGCGACGGGAGGGGACATGCCGGGTGCCGGCGTAGTCGATGCCGACGCCGGTGGCTACGGCGGAGAGCAGCGGCGACAGCCGTTCGGGCACGCTCGTCACCGGTTCGCGGTGTTCCAGCACACCGTCGGCGTAACGGGCGAACAACGCGAGCGTCTCGCACCCCTCGACCTCGACGGCGTTCGGCAGGAGCCCGAGCGGCCGGAAGCCGTTGCGTACGACGACGTGCTGCGGCCCTTCGGTGACCAGGCGGACGGTGGCGTACACCGAGTCGAGGCCGCCCGTGGCGAAAGCCGTGGCACAGACCGCCCCGGTCAGCCGGGAGGCGAGCCCGCCGCCACGATGGCCGGGGTGTACGGCGAGGCCGACGAGCTTTCCGATGCGGCTGCCCGGTTCGGTCAGTACGACGGCGGAGCCCACCAGGGTGCCCTCGCCGGTGCGGGCGGTGAGCCAGTGCGCGGTGCCGTCGGTGATCAGCCGGTGCATGACCACCGGATCGCTGCCGAGCGGCACCGGATATCCGTGCCCGTACACCTCGAAGTACAACTGCCTCAGTTCGGCGATGTCGTGGACGGACGCGGGGTGCAGGCCGGCGTTCACGTCGCTGCTCCCGTCGACGGCTGTCCGACGGGGGCCCGCCGGGCCTCGGCCCGGCCGCCCAGCCACCACAGCGCCAGCGCCACCGGTACGAGACCCGCGCCCTGGACCAGGCAGAGCGTGCGGGCCGCCAGATGGTCGCCCAGCGCGCCGAAGACGAGCGAGGACACGGGGAAGGTGGCACCCAGCAGCGCCTGCATGACCGCGAAGAACCCGGGCTTGTCGTCGGCAGGCACCAGTCGCTGGAAGAGCGCCACGAACCGCACGCCGATCACACCGACGCACCAGCCGACGACGGCCATCGAGACGACCGCCGCCGCGTGCCCTGCGAGCAGCCCCGGAAGGCCGAGGGCGGTGGCCATCACCGCGAGGCACACGCTGCCGACGGCGACAGGGCGGCCGGGCAGCCGCCCGCCGCTGAAGGATCCGATCAGGGTGCCCGCGCCGAGGGCGGCCTCGAGCGAGGCCACGGTCGAGCCGGTGGCGTGCAGTACCTCCCGGGTGTACAGGGGCATCACGACGTAGACGGCGGTGGTGAAGACGTTGGCGGCGGCGAAACAGACCAGCACCCGCCGGATGAAGGGCAGATCGGCCAGGACCGGGCGCAACGCCCGTCGCCTCGGAGGCGGCCCGTCCGCGCCTCCGTGCCCGGCCCCGGTCCGCGGGAAGCGGCTGGCGCCGACCAGCAGGGCGGCGAGCAGGTACGCGGCAGCGCACGCGGCGATGACGGCGGCCACTGAGCCCGCGTCGACGACGAGCGGGCCGAGCAGTCCCCCGCACAGCCCGGCGACGGACTGCGTCGACAGTTCGAAACCGGTGGCCGACTCGATGTCCGCATCCTCGACGAGTTCCGGCACCGAAGTGGTCAGGCACGGATCGAACACCGCCTGGCAGGCGGCCAGCGCGAGCCCGACCGCGTAGGCGCCGGCCACGGGCAGCATGCCGGCGTACGCCAGAACGGCCGCCGTACCCGCCGACGCGCCCGCCACGGCCGCCGCGCCGGACAGCACCGTCCGGTGTGCGCATCGTGCGACGATGCCCGCCACCACCGGAGCCAGCGCGACCGCGGGCAGTGTGCTCACCATGAGGAACAAGCCCGAGGCCAGGCCGCGGTGCCCGCCGCCCGCGCGGCCGACCAGCCACCAGACCGCACCGACCTGGAACATTCTGCTCGCAGCCTGGGTGAGGAGCTGACCGGCCCAGATCCTGCCGAAGGACGGATTGCGCAGCACGAGGGGCAGACGACGCCCACGTGCAGGTGCCGCGGTCACGAGTGCGGCCGTTCGTCGACGACACGGATGAGCTTGCCCGAGCGGGAGTTGACCGCGAGGTCCCGGTGCCGCACCCACTCGATGCTCAGCGGGTTCACGTGCCCGGCGGTGGTCGCGGTTGCGTAGAAGGGACGTTGAGCGAGGAGCGCGGCTACGACGGACTCGCGCAGCCCGGCATGTTCCTTGCCAGGGTCGGCGATCGCGAGCCGCAGCACCAGCCCGTCGCGGCCGTCCCGTCGGCGCACGACCAGCTGCAGGCCAGTCACCTCGCCCGCCGCGTCGGCTCCTTTGACGACGTCATGGACGTCCTCGGTGTACAACGAGACGGGACCGACCCGCACGCCCTCCTCGGCGCGGCCGAGGATGCGGAAGACACCGGAGTCCCGGTCGACCCACTCGGCCCGGTCGCCCGCCGGATAGCGGAGCACCGGCATGAGTCGCCTGCGCAGGTCGGTGACGACGAGCCGCCCCGGCACGCCGTTCGCCTCGACGGGGCGGTCGGTGCCGTCGCAGAGGATCTCGACCACCGTGTACGGGGTGAACGCTCGGTGGACGCGTGGGTCGTCGCCGGGCACGGCCTCGCCGAGGAGACCGGCGTCCACGCTCGCATATCCGAGGGAGCGTGGCCGGGCGTTCGGGAACGCGGCACGGAGCAGCGGGAGTTGGTCGCCGAAGAGGCACTCCCCGCCGAAGAACAGCAGCTCCACGTCCGGAAGTGTCCGGCCGGCGCTGGTGAGGCGCTCCGCGAGCGAACACAGTGTGGTCGGTGTACCGGCGACCACCTGGACCCGGAACTCCTCCAGCGTCGCCGCGGTCGACTCCCAGGGCGCCGCGCCGCCGATGGGCAGGCGGACGTTGGCCACGGGTGAGCGGTGCAGCGAGTCGAGGACGAAGCTGAAGCTGGCGTACAGGTCACCCGCGTAGAAGAGATCCGCCACCCGGTGCCCGGGCCGCAGCCCCGCACGGACCAGCCCGGAACCGAACGCGGTCGTGAACTCCCGCCACTCCGTGCGGGTGTAGTAGGAGAACTTCGGCGACCCGGTGGTCCCGCCGCTGCGGAAGACGATCGCTTCGTCCAGCGGAGCGGTGAGCAGCCGGTTGCCACGGGGCGAGTTGGCGCGCCAGAAGTCGGCCTGGGGCACCACCGGAAGATCTGTGGGACGGGTGACGTGCTCGGGAAGCCCGGCGTAGAGCTCACGATAGAAATGCGAGTTGGTGCGAGCGAAACGTACGAGTTCCGCGAATGGTTGAACTGGCATCAATTCCTGCTCGAAGGCGTGGACCGCCGCCGGCACGGAAAATGGCCGGCGAGGCGCGACGGAGCCGGTCCACCATGGCGGGCGCGGACCGTGTCGCTGAAGGCGTGAAAAGCGGCGCACCCATCACGAGTGGGGCGCCCGGTGCACCAGGATATCTCACTATGCGGGACGAATTTGCGCCAACTGGCCTCGCGTGCGGGGGCTTTGATTCCTCACGGACGTATTCCACGGCCGTTCGGTTCCTGCAGACGCGGAGACGGTGATCACAATCAACCGGCCACGTATAACCGCTCGTTGAACGGAGCTGAAGGAAGCCTTATGGAAAGGGGCCGGCGAAGGCGCTCCGAGCTATGGCTGGAACCCAACCGTGTCGATTAGGGAGCGTTAGTCGATCAGGGAGCGCTTTTCGGCTGTGCCGCGGTAACGGCTTCGTCAGCCAGGAGCGCGGTGACGCCGACCACCGCCACAGACTCACCGGTACTCGAACCATGCGATGCCGGAAACATCCGCAGCGCAAAACCAAGCCGGCCGGGAGGGACGGTTGTGGGATGCTCGCGTGCATGATCCCTGGTCCGAACAACGGCTGGTCCTTCGCGACCGCACGGGAGGCCGCCCGCTTCGGCGCGGGCGAGGTCACCGGAGTTCCCGGCGTCGAGCACGCGACGGCCGACAGCGGAACACTCTGTGGCATCCCAGAGCACCAGGTCACCCGCTATCGGCACCTCTTCGACCTGACGGACCCGCAGGCGTGCCCGAAGTGCCGCCTGGAAGCTGAAGCTGCTCCGACACAGCCATGCGCTCAGGAGCGACTTCACGACACGCTCCAGGCCGCCGCCCCGGCAGAGGCCCGCGACGACCTCCTCACCGCGCTTCGGAGAGGTGCGCCGGTGCGCCTGTGGCTCCACGGTCCAGCCGCGACACTGGCCCGGCACTACGCAAAGCTCGACACGCTGACCGAAGGCGCGGAACCCGCGGCTGAGGCATTCGACGCCGCCACGACGATAGGCCTGGCCCGCGTCGAAGACGGAACCTGGCGCTTCCTCGTCGTCCTGCCCGAAGACGGCAGCCGCCCGCTCGTCGCACGTGGCCCGCACCACCCTCGCTGACGACGTTCATAGGCAGAACGAGACCACCGTCCCCCTTGGGACATGCGACCTCGCGGAAATTGCCCGGCACGGAAGCAGCCACCCCCGGTGACGCATGAGCGTGCGCGTTGCTGAGACCCGCCGCCGTCCCCCGCACCGATCGCCGGTACGGTCCGCGGCGCCGACCGGACGCGCACCGCCACCCCGTGCCCCAGTACGCAGCGGCCGGCAGGACTCGGCCCTCCAGCGACAAACCCCATGGCCCGACCCACGCGCACCACGTCCGCATCCTCGCGCCGCAACGCGACACACGCGGGACGAGCGCGACGCAAGCGATGCCGCCGCACGGGCGCAGGGCGACAGAGCAGTGGATCAGTGTCGTGCTACGGTGACCGCGGAGGCGTCATGGATGCCTGCCCCGGACGAGATGTGCGCCGTACCCGGCCTGCCAAGACGACGCACTCGGGAGACGTCATGGACGCAGGCACACCCTTCATCGATTTCGGCACTCCAGCTCCCCAGCCCCGGGAGTTGGACGTCCGGTGGATTCACGGCTCACCGTCGTCCAAGCACAACACCGACCCGGACATCCAGGTCTACGCGTACGACGAGCACACGATCATTCTGCGGCAGAACATGGCGATCAACTACGAGGCGCCGTTCCTCTTTCTGCTGTTCGGAAACGCCCAGGCGGTGCTGATCGACACCGGAGCCACCCCGGCCCCCGAATTCTTTCCCCTGCGCCGGGTGGTGGACGAGCTCGTCGACGGCTGGCTGGCCCGCCACCTCCGGCAGGAATATCACCTGCTGGTGCTGCACACTCACGCACACGGCGACCACATCGCGGGCGACGGCCAGTTCTCCGACCGCCCCGACACCACGGTGGTCGACGCAGAAATCACCGAGGCCTGGAAGTATTTCGGTTTCGACGAGGACCCCACCGCCGTGGCACAGATTGATTTGGGGGGCCGAGTGCTCGAGTGCCTGGCCTCCCCCGGGCACCACGAGGCAGCGGTCACGTTCTACGACTCCTGGACCGGGATCCTGCTCACCGGCGACACGGTCTACCCCGGCCGACTTTACGTTCAGGACTGGTCCGCCTTCGCACGGACGATCGACCGCCTGATCGAGTTCTCCGCACGCAGACCGGTCACCCACGTTCTGGGCTGTCATATCGAGATGACCACCGACCCGGGCGAGGACTACCCGGTGCGCACCACCTACCAGCCCCAAGAACCCCCGCTGCAGATGACCACCGCCCACCTGCACGAGATCCGGGCCGCGCTCAACGAGATCGGCGACCAGCCCCGTCGACTCGCCTTCCCCCACTTTGTCATCTGCCCGAACGGCTGAGCTCCGCGATCTCGCCCGCCACGGTGGAGTACCTGGCGGGGCTGCTCGCCGTATGGCCCACCGAGTCGTCCAGCCCTTCTTCCACGCACTGCATGATCGTGCCGTCGATGAGCCTGTGGACATCCGAGGTCTTTGGTCCGCGGACCGGCAGCCGCTGGGCGCCCTTGGTCCACCGCTCGATGGTCTTTCCAAGCTCCGAGGCGATCGGAATCTCTTTCACGTGCTTCTACTCGTACGGACATGACGGCGCCGTTCCCCAGGGTCCGGGCGGCGGCTCCCGCGCAACTGCCGGCGGGCACCGGACCGACGGCGTCATGTGACCTGCGCAGATCGCCGACGCCGGATTCACTGCGTGATCGCCGGCGACGGGCGCCCGGCCAATACGACCGGTCGACCGGTCTTCGGGGGCTCACCCCTCCGGACGGCAGGACCGGGCCCCGAAGAGCGTGCCAGAACAGCCGGATTTGGGCATGCCCATGCCGGGCAGGCAGGGCGTCCGTGCCCGCTGAAGCGACGCTGCGGGACCGCAGGAAACGGAACAACCGTAGGAAACGGAACACTCGGGTCGTTCAGGCGGGCCCTCCTGGTGAGCTGTCACGGATGCGCACCGCGAGTGCTGCAACGTCGTCGTTGAGCCCACCGCCGCTGTGCCGGAGGAGATCCCGGTGAAGCGTGTCGAGCAGGACCCTCGGCGCAGCCGCGGTCTGGCGACTCATCCAGTCCTGCAGGGCGAAGAACTCACCTTCGCCGTTGCGGCTCTCGATGACGCCGTCGGTGTAGAAGAGCAGCTGGTCACCGGGCGTACACACGATCGTGTCGGTGGTGTAGTCGGCGCCGATGAGTGAGGCGAGGTTGAGCATCGGCGAGGTGATGGTGGGGTCCAGGACGTGGAGCTTGCCCTGATGCAGGAGCAGTGGCGGAGGATGCCCGCAGTTGAGGAGCCTGATGCGGTCGCCCTGGTGCGGGAACTCGGCGAGCACCACCGTGGTGAACTGCTCCAGCAGGTCCCCGGTGGGAAACGTACAGCTGTGCCGGGTGCTGCTGACGTCCAGGCGGCGGACGATGCCCTCCAGGGTCCGTTCGTCGTACGCGGCCTCCCGGAAGCAGCTGACCACTGCCGCAGCCGCTCCCACTGCGGGCAGGCCCTTGCCCCGCACATCGCCGATGATCAGTCGTACCCCGAATGGCGTGGCGACGGCTTCGTAGAAGTCCCCACCGATGCGAGCCTGCGCGGCGGCTGCGACGTACATCGACTCGATCTCGATGCGACCGACCCGGCCGGGCAGGGGACGCAAGAGCACTTTCTGTGCCGCGTCGGCGACGAGGCGGAGCTGGACGAACGCCTGTTCCCGGTGGATGCGGACACGGCACGTATACGCGGCCGCCACGGTGACCGCGGCAATGGCACCCACGGTGAACCACGTGCCCAGGTCAGGGTAGACAAGGCTCAGCCCAATCATGATCGCAACGCAGACCAGCCCCAGCAGAACAGTGGGCAGCACAGGCCACACCGACGCCGCGAGGGCAGGTACGGCAGTCAGGAGACGACTGAAAGCGATCTTTCTCGGGGTGGAAAACGCCAGGCTCGCGACAACCACAGTCAAGATCACTGGTGAGAGCCCGGCGAGACTCCACCGCCTATGGAGCAGACCACGAAAGCACATCCACCCGGTCCACGGCACGAAAGACAGCATAACGACATATGCCAGACATAGTGACTCAGGACGCGGGTGTGGCCCCCATCGGGCGACGGCGGAGCCTTGGTACCCACATCCACGGCACCACCAGAAGGGACCGAGCCTGCCGAGCTGAAGAACGCGCTTCATTCCCTGTGCGGATGAGGCGCGACAACGGCCTCGTAGGAAACCTTCCACCTACCCGCCGGTCACCGGTCGAGGGCGCACAATGGGTACATGGCTGGTCGCTGGCAGTTCTGGATCGACCGTGGTGGCACCTTCACCGATGTCGTGGCCGTGACGCCGGATTCCGAGGTGGTCAGCCGCAAGCTCCTGTCGGAGCAGCCGGAGGCGTACCAGGACGCGGCGGTCGCCGGCATCCGTCAGATGCTGGGTCTGGAGGCGGACGAGCCGATTCCCGGCGACCGGATCGAGGTGGTGAAGATGGGCACCACCGTCGCCACCAACGCGCTGCTGACACACACCGGCGAACCGACGGTCCTGGTCGTCACCCGGGGCTTCAGGGACGCCCTGCGTATCGCCTACCAGAACCGCCCCCGCATCTTCGACCGGCGCATCCTGCTCCCGGAGGCGCTGTACGACCGGGTGATCGAGGTGGAGGAGCGGGTGGGTGCGGATGGTGAACTCGTCCGTCCGCTCGGTCTGGACGCCGTGCGCGAGGCGCTGGCCGCGGCATACGCGGACGGATTCCGCAGCGCCGCGGTCGTCTTCCTGCACGGCTACCGCCATTCCGCGCACGAGGCCGCCGTCGCCGACGCGGCCCGCGCCGTCGGCTATCGGCAGGTCAGCTGTTCGCACGAGGTCAGCCCGCTGATCAAGCTGGTACCGCGAGGCGACACGACCGTGGTCGACGCCTACCTCTCCCCCATCCTGCGGCGTTATGTGGACCAGGTGGCCGCTGAGCTGAACGGTGTACGGCTGATGTTCATGCAGTCCGGGGGCGGCCTGCGCGAGGCGGGCCGCTTCAGGGGCAAGGACGCCGTGCTGTCCGGCCCGGCGGGTGGGGTAGTGGGCATGGCGCGCGCCGCCACCGGCGCCGGCCACGTCAGGGCGATCGGCTTCGACATGGGCGGCACCTCGACCGACGTGTCCCACTACGCGGGCGAGATCGAACGGGTCCTGGGCACTCAGGTGGCGGGAGTGCGGATGCGGGCGCCGATGACCGACATCCACACCGTGGCCGCGGGCGGTGGCTCGATCCTGCACTTCGACGGGATGCGCTACCGCGTCGGCCCGGACTCGGCCGGCGCCGACCCCGGCCCGGTCTGCTACCGGCGCGGCGGTCCGCTGACCGTCACCGACGCCAACGTCATGCTCGGCCGCATCCAATCCGTCTTCTTCCCCCGAGTCTTCGGCAAGGACGGCGACCAGCCGCTGGACGAGGCCGCGGTCCGGGCCCGCTTCACCGAGCTGGCCGAGCAGACCGCCGCCGCCACCGGGCGGCGCCGCAGCCCGGAGGCGGTTGCGGCGGGATTCCTCGACATCGCCGTGCTCAACATCGCGAACGCGGTGAAGAGGATCTCCGTCCAGCGCGGCCGCGACATCACCCGCTACGCGCTGGTCGCCTTCGGTGGCGCGGGCGGCCAACACGCCTGCGCGGTCGCCGACCGGCTCGGCATCGACACCGTCCTGATCCCCCCGCTCGCCGGGGTGCTGTCCGCGTACGGCATCGGGGTGGCGGACGCGGTCGCGCTGCGCGAACGCTCCGTCGAAGCCACCCTCGACCGGCCGGAGACGGCAGCCCGCGTCGAGGCCGTGCGCATGGAGCTGGACGAGCAGGCACGTACCCAGCTGCGCGAGGACGGCGTTCCGGACGCCACCGTCCGCACGGCTGCCCGTGCCCTGCTGCGCTACGAGGGCACCGACTTCTCGCTGCCCGTGCCGCTGGGCCCGGCGGACAACATGCGAGCCCACTTCGAACACGATCACCAAGACCGCTACGGCTTCACCATGAGCAAGCCGCTGGTCGTCGAGGCCGTCGAGGTCGAGGCCACCGGTTCCTCCGGCCCGCGCACCGCCGCACCGGCCGTCCCGTCGCCGCGGACCAGCGCACTGCGACCGGCCGACACCGTGCGGATGTTCACCGAGGACCACTGGCAGCCCACCCGGCTGTACCGACGTAGGGACCTGCGCCCCGGTGACAGTGCCGAGGGCCCGGCGATCATCGCCGAAGCGGATGCGACCACGGTCGTCGACCCCGGCTGGCGGGCCGCGGCCGACGAGCACGGCGACCTCGTCCTCACCCGCTCCCGTCCCCGCCCGTCCCGTACGGCGGTCGGCACCACCGTCGACCCGGTGATGCTGGAGGTCTTCAACAACCTGTTCATGTCCATCGCCGAGCAGATGGGTGTACGGCTGGAGAGCACCGCCCACTCGGTCAACATCAAGGAACGCCTCGACTTCTCCTGCGCACTCTTCGCCCCCGACGGCAGCCTCATCGCCAACGCGCCCCACATCCCCGTACATCTGGGCTCCATGGGCGAGTCCATCAAGGAGGTTCTGCGCCGCAACCAGGGCTCGGTCCGGCCCGGCGACGTCTACGCCATCAACGACCCATATCACGGCGGCACCCACCTGCCCGACATCACCGTCGTCACCCCGGTCTTCGACGAGGCGGGCGAGCGGCTGCTCTTCCTGGTCGCCTCGCGCGGCCACCACGCCGAGATCGGCGGCATCAGCCCCGGATCCATGCCCGCGTTCAGCACCGTCATCGACGAGGAGGGCGTGCTCTTCGACAACTGGCTGCTGGTGCGTGACGGGCACTTCCGCGAGGACGAGACCCGCCACCTGCTCACCAGCGCCCGCCACCCCTCACGAGACCCGGACACCAACCTCGCCGACCTGCGGGCGCAGATCGCCGCCAACGAGAAGGGCATCCACGAACTGCGCCGCGTCATCGACCAGTTCGGGCTCGATGTCGTCCACGCCTACATGCGCCACGTCCAGGACAACGCCGAGGAATGCGTACGCCGCATCATCGCGACCCTCGACGACGGCGAGCACCGCTACGAGACCGACAACGGCGCCGTCATCCAGGTAGCCCTGCGCATCGACCACGAACGGCGCAGCGCCGTACTGGACTTCACCGGCACCTCGCCCCAGCAGCCCGGGAACCTGAACGCACCCACCTCCGTCGTCATGGCAGCCGTGCTGTACGTCTTCCGCACCCTCGTCGCCGATGACATCCCGCTCAACAGCGGCTGCCTGAAGCCCCTCGACGTGCGCATCCCCGCCGGCTCCATGCTCTCCCCCGCCCACCCGGCCGCCACCGTCGCCGGAAACGTCGAGACCTCCCAGGCCGTCACCGGCGCCCTGTACGCCGTCCTGGGAGCCCAGGCCGAGGGCTCCGGCACGATGAACAACGTCTCCTTCGGCAACGATCGCTTCCAGTACTACGAGACCGTCGCCTCCGGGGCCGGCGCGGGCGAGGGCTTCGACGGAGCTGATGCCGTGCAGACCCACATGACCAACTCCCGCCTGACCGACCCGGAGATCCTGGAGTGGCGCTACCCGGTGCGTGTGGAGGAGTTCCGCATCCGCGAGGGCAGCGGCGGCGACGGCCACTGGCACGGCGGGTGCGGAGTGGAGCGTCGGATCCGATTCGCCGAGCCGATGACGGTCGCGGTCGTCTCCGGTCACCGCCGTATCCCGCCCTACGGCATGGCCGGCGGCGAATCCGGCGCCCTCGGCGAGAACCTGATCGAACGCGCCGACGGCAGCACCCATCGGCTGCGCGGCTGCGACACGGCGGACGTCACGAGGGGCGACCTCCTGGTGATCCGCACCCCCGGCGGGGGCGGATACGGACCCGCCGACGGCATCCCGCCCGCTCACTGACGAAGGACCTTGCCCTCACCGCTCAGACGCTCGACCTAGTCACACGCCGATGTGCGTGCTGGTTCCGGTCAATCCCCCGGGGGACGGTTCACCGAGGCGCTCGGCCAGCTGGAACAGAGCGGGCAATGCGTTCCCGACAGCCACCCGGGCGCTTTCGTCGAGCGCGGCGAGGGCCGCGTCGATGCGGCGTTCATGGGCCGCGGTCCAGGCGGCGAGCCTCTCGTGTCCCGCATGGGTGAGGGTCACGACGGAGACACGGTGGTCGGCGGGGTCCACGTCACGTGTGACCAACCCTGCGGCGATCATCCGGCCGATCAGCCCGCTGACCGTACTCTGCGCCAGACACAGACGGGCGCCCATGTCGCCGACCCGGACCGGCGAGTGCTCGCTGAGCACCTGCAGCAACTCGACCTGCGCCATGGGCAGGGTCTCCCACGGATAGTCGGTGCGGATCGAGGAGCGCAGCGCACGCCGCAGCCGGGTCACCGCCTCGGTGAGCAGCCGGGCCTCCGGCTCTCCTGCTACCGGACCGGGAGACAACGAGCCAACCTCGATATCAGGCTGGACGGCCATAGGACAAGGGTAGTCCGGGGCGCACCCGGAAACGGTCCAGCGGCACGCCGCATCGGCCCCGCTCAGAAGGCTGGGCAACCGGCGTGATGATCCCTTGATCAGAGGGTTGTGAGGCGCTGTCTCGCCGGATCGGGGCTTGATGTCCTCGCACGCCGAGTATCGCAGGCGCATGCGGGCTGGGCAGAGGCCGCGTGGACGGGACCCCGGTTCGAGACGTTTCTGCCGGGTGTGGTGCGGCGGGTCCTGGCGGAAGATGTGCCGCAGCCGTAGTGGCTGTCGCGGCGCGTGCTGACCGTGGTGTCGGCCGATGCCGACCTCGCTGCGGGTGTCGCAGCGGTCTGGATCGTGTGGCGTCCGAAGTCACCTCGGGCCCGTAAGCCCGGTCATCGTGGCTGTGGGACGCGACGGCGCCGAGCCACGGAGGGAGCTGGCGCAATGTCAGGCTCATCCACCGGTGTGCAGGGCCGGAATCAGTAGGCGGAGTTGACGTTGTCGATGGAGCCGTAGCGGTGGGCGGCGTAGTTGGCGGCCGCGGTGATGTTGGCGACCGGGTCGGTGACGCTCTTGGCCGTGCCGGCGACGTGGTAGGCGTTGAAGGTCGGGTCGATGACCTGGAGGAGGCCCTTGGAGGGGGTGCCCTTCTGGGCGTTGCCGTCCCAGTTGTTCTGGGCGCCGGGGTTGCCGCCGGACTCGCGCATGATGTTGCGCTTGAGGCCCTCGTAGCTGCCGGGGATGCCCTTGGCCTTCATGATCTGCAGGGACTGCTTGATCCAGCCGTCGAGGCTGTTGGCGGAGCCGCTCGTGGACTGGGCGGTGGTGCCGCTGCCGGTCGAGGAGGCCGTGACCACCGAGGAGGCGGGCACCTGCGTCGCTTCGGCGGCCTGTGCGTTCGCGGGCATCAGGGTGAGGGCGGCGGCCGCGGCGCCCGTGGTGGTGATGCCGGTGAGGGCGAGGGTGCGCAGACGGGCGATGCGGGTGCGGGTGGTCATGGTCATACGGAAGGAACTCTCCACGGAAGGACGTCATCGGCGCCGGCCGCTGTCGGTCGCGGTGGCGTGGGGCGGGGGCCCCGTGCTGCGTCGGGAGTGGGCAGGTCCGGCGGAATCCCGCTCGGTCCGCCCGGTGGCTCCCGGCGACGACAGCAATGTTTAGCGACGGGTCTGGCGAGGCGCAATGATGTGACGTACTACCCGACTACGGAGGAATGTCCGAAATAGCACGCTATGGCGACTTCTGTGCAGCTCAGTCGGGTGGTGGGTCTACGGCCTTGGCTAGGACGTGATCTGCGTCCTATGGGTGGCGTCACACCCGCGACCCCGCCGACGGGGCTCTGCGGCAACGGCCAGGGCGCCGGTGTCTCTCCTCCGGCCGGCGCTTCCAGTACGCCGAACGTCTCGTCGTTCTCGGGTGCACCGCCGTCGGCTCTGGCGTCCTCGGCCTCCTCGGTGATCGCCTCGGCCGGGCCTCCGCGGCGGCGTCCTTGCCTCGGCTCGCGCCTCTGAGCACGCGTCGGCGGCGCCGTCGCGGTTCCGCTGGTTCCCCCCCGCCGGCGCGCATGATCTGTGTGGGTCCGGTGTGGTCCGTCGGGGCGGTGCGTCGGCGCCCGGCGGCCGATGGCATCATGACCGGCCGGATCGGCATCGGCCAGGCGGGAGACGTGAGACGGTGAGGGCGCGACGGGGGTACCGGGTGAAGGCCGGCAGCGCACCCAAGACGGTGCCGGGCCGCATCGCGACGGCGCTGTTCATGCTGTTCATCGGGGTGCTGTTCAGCGGCCTCGGGATCGGCGGGGGTGCGGGTCTCGCCGACGGCCTGAAGTACTCCACACGCATGTCCGGCACTCCCGGGCTGCTGAAGATAGAGACCTGCCAGACCACGGGCACCGGCAAACAGCGCCATACCGACTGCTACGGCCTCTTCCGCTCCGACGATCACCATGTGGTGGACCGGTTCGCCTCCATCGGTGACTCCTACGAGGTCGGGACGGTCATGCCGGTCCAGCACGACGCGGAGGGCCACTGCTATCTGGTCGGGGTGGCCCCGACGGCCGGCCGGCTGGCCGGGATCTGCGCCTGCGTGGTGGCACTCGTCGCCGGCCTGACCGCCCTGTGCGGCGCTTTCTCCACGGTGATGCCGCGGCTGGGCGGCCGGATCGGCGCGGCGTTGTGGTCACCGGGGGCCGGCCGGATGCTGGGTCGGCTGCTCAAGGCGTGCGGCCTCGGTTTCGCCCTCTTCGGCGTGACGGGCGTGATCGGATGGCTGGCCATGCCCTGACGACGCGTTCCGGTGACGGGGGTCCCATGTGGCAAGGCCTGCCCGGGCCGGGATCTACACTCAGTTGGTAGCCGCAAGCAACGGAACATGGGCGACGGCAGTCCCGCCCGTCCGCTGAAGCATCGCGACGGCGACCTGGTCGACCGCATGACACAGGCCTCGGAGCCGGGCTGGGCCCGGCCGGCGAGGCGAGGCAAGGAGATCCGCACGCATGACCACGTCCGCATCCCCGGCCCGTGAGGGAACCGGAGCGATATCCGCGTCCGCGCCGGCCGGCAGGCTGACGCACCGCCAGATCATGACGATCCTCAGCGGCCTGATGCTGGGGATGTTCCTGGCGGCGCTCGACCAGACCATCGTCAGTACCTCGATCCGTACGATCGCCGACGATCTGCACGGACTGAGTGCCCAGGCGTGGGTCACCACCGCGTATCTGATCACCTCCACCATCAGCACGCCGCTGTACGGCAAGCTGTCCGACCTCTACGGCCGCAAGCCCTTCTTCCTGGCGGCCATCGTGATCTTCATCGCGGGCTCGGCGGCCTGCTCGTTCGCCACCTCGATGACGGAGCTGTCCGCCTTCCGGGCCTTCCAGGGCATCGGCGCGGGCGGTCTGATGTCTCTGGCGCTGGCGATCATCGGTGACATCGTGCCGCCCCGGGAGCGGGCCCGGTACCAGGGCTACATGCTCGCCATGTTCGGCTCCTCCAGCGTGCTCGGCCCGCTGATCGGCGGTTTCCTCGCGGGCCGCAGCAGCATCCTGGCGATCGCCGGCTGGCGCTGGGTGTTCCTGGTCAACGTGCCGGTCGGCATCATCGCGCTGTTCGTCGTCGCCAAGGTGCTGAACCTTCCGCACACCCGGCGCGAGCACCGCATCGACTGGTGGGGCGCGCTCACCATCGCGATCGGCGTGGTGCCACTGCTGCTCGTGGCCGAGCAGGGCCAGAGCTGGGGCTGGACCTCCACGAAGGCGTACGTCTGCTACGCGGTCGGCGCGGTCGGCCTGGTCGTCTGGGTCCTGGTCGAGAAGGCCATGGGCGAGGAGGCCCTGATCCCGATGCGGCTGTTCCGCAGCGCGGTGTTCAGCAAGATGAGCCTGCTGTCCGTGCTCGTCGGCATGGGCATGTTCGGCGGGATGATGATGGTCCCGCTGTACCTGCAGATCGTGAAGGGTGTCAGCCCCACCAAGTCCGGTCTGCTGATGCTGCCGCTGATGGTCGGCATGATCGCCGGCACCATCGTGGTCGGACGCATCATCCAGAAGACCGGCAAGTACAAGATCTTCCCGGTCATCGGCACCCTGCTGATCATCGCCGCCATGCTGCTCTTCCGCTACCGGGTGGAGTGGAACACGGCGCTGCCGGAGACCATGGCCTACATGGCGCTGTTCGGCATCGGCCTCAGCGGGTGCATGCAGATCCTGACCCTGGCCGTGCAGAACGCCGTGGAGCCCAAGGACATGGGCGTGGCGACCGCGTCGGCCACCTTCTTCCGGCAGATGGGCGGCACCGCCGGTACGGCGGTCTTCCTGTCCGTGCTGTTCAGCACCGTCGGCGACAAGATCAGCGGGGCCTTCCGGGCCGCGTACGCGACGCCCGCGTTCCAGGCCGCGCTGCACGACCCCGCCGTACGCCACAACCCCGCGAACGCGCCGGTGCTCGAGATGTTCAAGCACCCCGGGGCGGGCGGCGGGAGCGGCTCGGGCGTGCTCGACGACTCCTCCTTCATCCAGCGCCTCGACCCGCGCCTGGCCGAGCCGTTCAAGGTCGGCTTCACCGACTCGATGCAGCTCGTGTTCCTCATCGCGGCGGCTGTGACGGCCTTGGGCTTCCTGGTCGCGGTGTGGACCAAGGAGGTGCCGCTGCGCAAGGTCTCCGGGCTGGAGGCGCGGGCCGCCGAGGAGAACGCCGGCTCCGCCCCGGAGCAGGCCGCCACCACGGCCGCCGAGCCCGCCGCGGAGAGCACCTCTGCCGAGAGCGCCCCTGCCGAGCCATCCTCTGCCGAGAGCAGCACCCCTGCCGAGGCCACCTCCGCGGGGACGCAGCCCGTCGCCGGGCCGGCCGATCGGTTCGAACCCGTTCCCGGCGCCCCGTCGTACGGCGTCCGGGGCCGGGTGCTGGACGGTGCGGGCGCGCCGTTGCCGCAGGCCGTGATCACCTTGATCGACGTGAACGGACGGCAGCTCGCTCGCGCCGTCAGTGACGCGGACGGGGCCTACGCGATGTCCGTCACCGGCCCCGGCACCTATGTGCTGATCGGCGCCGCCGGTGCCCGGCAGCCGCAGGCCGTCACGGTGCTCGTCGGCGAGGAGCCGGTCACCTGCGATCTCGCGCTGAGCGGCACCGTCGCCCTGACCGGAACGGTCCTGGACGCCGTCGAGGGACACCCGCTGCCGGGAGCCCTGCTGGTCGCCACCGACGTGCGCGGCGAGGTCGTGTCCTCCGGCACCTCGGCCGCCGACGGCGCCTTCGTGCTCGCCGATCTGGTCCCCGGCAGCTACACGCTCGTGGTGAACGCGCCCGGACACCGCCCGGCCGCTCTCCCGGTCGACGTCGCCCCGGGAGGGGCGAAGGCCTGCGAGATCCGGCTCGAACCCGGCGCCCGGCTCCACGGTGTCGTCAGCACCGCCACCGGCCGGCCGCTCGACGACGCCAAGGTCACCCTGCTCGACTCGGCCGGGAACGTGGTCGGCACCACGATCACCGGCTCCGACGGCGCCTACGGGTTCACCGACCTGGACGGTGGCGAGTACACCGTCATCGCCAGCGGTTACGCTCCGGTCGCCGCGTCGGTGCGCCTGGACGGCAGTGGCATCACCGGCTACGACCTGGAGCTGTCCCACCAGGAGGAGTCCCGGAAGCAGGAGTCCCGGTAGCACCGCCACGTCGACGGCGACGGCCGTAAAGGATCTTCAGAACCCCCGCCGGTCTGCTCCGGCGGGGGTTCTGCGTGCGGCGGCGGGTCACGCGGGCGACCGAGCCGGCGATTGCGGCGTTCACCGCCGTGGGCCGGGTGCCCGCTGGTGGCCGCAGGGGGGCCGTGGTCGGTGTGCGTGCCGACGGCGGAGGATCCGGTGAGCGGGAAGACGGCAGCGGTGTGCGCCGGGGTGGTCGTGGTTCTTCCTGGCTGCCCTAGCGTCCGGCGGACTGCTGGAGCCCGTGTCCGTGATCGCCGTCGCCCTGTCTCTTCTCCTCGCTGCCTCCTTGGCGGGGGTGCGGGTCCTCGCCGTGCTCGCCTCGATCGCCGCGCTCCCCGCCACCGTCGCGCTGTGTTCGGCCGGCGTGCGCCGCAAGTTCGGGTGCGTCGCCTGTCTGTTCATCCTGGCTCTGTATGCCTTGGTGCCGGTGGCGATCCCGTGCCGCGGGGTGAAGGGCTGCAGGTTTCGTTCACGGCTCCCTAATTTCTACATCATGTAGTAGCTTCTGCTCTCGGCGCCTGCCGAGACCGAGTAGCCCCGCTCGGCCGTGAAGGGGCATGGCCCCGTCCTGCGCGCGGCACCGTCGGGCCCGGGCATCTCCGGCCGTGCGTCCATCCCGTCAGGAGGCTGATCCCCTGTGGCCCAACGCGACGACCTGATGCCGGAGGCGGCGCCTTCGGCGTCCGCCGCAGCCCTGCCGGACTCAGGCCCCCGGCGGATCGCGATCATCTCCGCGAGCGTCGGCGCGGGACACGACGGCGCGGCGGCCGGGCTGGCCGACCGGCTGGCCGCGCACGGCTTCCTGGTGGACCGGTACGACTTCCTCGACCTGCTCCCCGCGCGTACCGGCAGGCTGGTCTGCGACGTCTACCACCGCATGCTGACCTGGGCACCGGCGGGCTATCAGCGCCTGTACGCGGCCACCGAGCACGCCTCGCGCCCGGGCGCGGTGTGGCGGGCGCTGTTCCACGGCGCCGAGCGGCCCACCCTGCGGGCACTCGAGCCGGACACGTGCGCGGTCGTCTCGACGTACCCGGGTGCCAGCCAGGTCCTGGGCACGCTGCGACGGCGCGGTCTGCTGAGGGTGCCGGCCTTCACCTACCTGACCGACTTCTCCGTGCACGCCCTGTGGGTGGCCCCCGGTATCGACGCGCACCTGGCCGTGCACGCGATACCCGCGGCCCAGGCCCACGCCCAGGGCGCGGCCGCCGTCGGCGTCGCCGGCCCCGTCACCGACCCGCGCTTCACCCCCGCCACGGACGAGCAACGCCGGGCGGCGCGTGCCCGGTTCGGCCTGCCCGGGCAGGCGCCGCTGGCCTTGCTGGTCGCGGGCTCCTGGGGCGTCGGCCCGGTGCGGCGCGCCGCCGCCGAGATCCGGGAGACGGGGGTCGCGGTGCCGGTGGTGGTGTGCGGACGCAATCAGGCCCTCGCCGACGAGTTGCGACGGGACGGCATCGAGCATGCCTTCGGCTGGGTGGAGGACATGCCCGGCCTGATGCACGCCTGCGACGTGCTGGTCCAGAACGCCGGCGGGCTGACGTCGCTGGAGGCCTTCGCCGCCGGCCTGCCGGTGGTCAGCTACCGCTGCATCCCCGGCCACGGCCGGACGAACGCCGCCGCCCTGGACGAGGCGGGCCTCGCGGCCTGGATCCGTGAACGGGCGGACCTCGGCCCGGCGCTCGCCGAACTCCTCCACGGTCCGCGTGGCCGGGCCCAGCGCGCGGCAGGACTCGAACTGCACCGCTCCGCTCCCGGCCCCGTACCCGCCATCGCCGCCGCAACCGGACATCAACTCGGCACAGGCGCACGGCCCGTGACGAGGCGCCGTCCGGCGAGGCGGCGGCTGAGCCTGGCTTTCGCCGGTGCGGCGGCCTCCCTTTCGCTGGGTATCGCGGCGACGATCGCCTACACCGAGGCCCCCGCGCGCTTCCCCGCTGTCACCCACTACCTGGAGGGGACCCGGTGATGACCCCGGCTCGTCTCGCCCATGCCGCCGCGCTCGCCTCGGCCACGGCCCTGCCCGCACTCGCCGTCCTCTAGGCGGCCCCCGTGGTCTCGACCTTCGGCCCGCTGCGCAACGCGGTCATGCCGCGCCTGTCCGGGCAGGGCCGCCCGGACCACATCGCCCTCACCTTCGACGACGGCCCCGACCACCTGTCCACCCCGCACTTCCTCCGGCTTCTCGACGCGCGAGGGATCCGTGCCACCTTCTTCCTGCTCGGCTCGATGCTGGTCCGCTCGCCCGGGCTGGCGAGGGAGATGACGGCCGCCGGGCACGAGATCGCCGTCCACGGCTGGCACCACCGTCCACTGCTGGTGCGTGGTCCCCGTGCCACCTACGACGATCTGGCCCGCGCCCGCGACGCGGTCGGCGACGTCACCGGCCGGCCGGCGAAGCTCTTCCGGCCCCCGTACGGGGTGATGACCACCACCGCCCATCTGGCCTCCCGCCGCCTCGGACTGACCCCGGTGCTGTGGACCTGCTGGGGCGAGGACTGGCGCAAGCGGGCCACACCTCGATCCGTCGAGGACACCGTCCTGCGCGACCTGCGCGGCGGAGGCACCATCCTGCTGCACGACTCCGACTGCACCTCCGCCACCGGCTCCTGGCGCACCACCCTGCGGGCACTGCCCCGCATCCTCGACGTCTGCCAGGAGCGTGGCTGGCAGATCGGCCCTCTGCGCGAGCACGGCGTCCCCGGCCTGCCCGGCGCAGTCCCCTCCGGGCACCATCCGTCTCACCCGACGACCGGCCGAGCGGAGCGGGAGGGGCCGCGGGTCACCTTCCCATGAGGCGACGTCGCAGGAGAGTGATGGCCGGGCCGAGGGCGAGGAGGAGGCCGAGCGTGGCGTAGCCGTGGGTGAGGGTGGTGAGGGAGGCGACCGTCGCGACGAGCAACGGGCCGCCCGCATCGCCGAGTTCGCGGCCGAGTTCGGCGGCGCCCATGGTCTGCCCGAGCCGTTCGGTGGGGGTGCTCGCGGCGAGGGCGGCGAAGCCGAGCGGGGTGATCAGACCCGTTCCGGCGCCGATCAGGGCGGCGCCGGCGAGGATGCCGGTCAGGCCCGGCAGCATGGCGCAGCCCATTCCGGCGGCGGCGAGCAGCAGCCCCGCCGTGATGCCCGTACGGGTCGTGAGCCGGCCGTGGTCCAGTGCCCGTCCCGCCTTCGGCTGAACGACGGCGGCGCAGGCGGCCAGCACGGACACGGCGGCACCCGTGGTCACCGTGCCCAGACCGGCCACCCGTCCGGACACCGGCAGGAAGCCCACCCCGACCGACAGGGCGGCCGTCGCCGCGGCGAGTGCGGCCGTCGGGGCGAGGAACGCCGGGTCGGCCAGCCGCCGGGCGAGGTCGAGGACCGTCTGCCGGGCCTTGGGCAGCGGCGGTACGACGGGGACGGCGAGCACGGCCCAGACGGCGACGGCCGCACCGAGTACGGCCAGGACGGCGAAGAGCAGCCGCAGGCCACCGGCCCACACCAGGACGCCGCCCAGCAGCGGGCCGAGGGTGTAGCCGATCGACTTGTAGAAGCCGTAACTGCCGAACGCCCGCCCGTGCTTGGCCGCCGGGTTGAGCCGGGCGACCAGGGCGGAGGCCGACGGGGAGAAGGCGGAGGCCGCGGCACCCTGGCCGAGGCGGGCGGCCCACAGCCAGCCGGGGCTGTCGGCGACGACGTACAGGGCGGACGCGGCGGTGAAGGCGACGAGTCCGCCGAGCAGTACCGGCCGGGCGCCGATGCGGTCGGCGAGGGTGCCGAAGACCGGCTTGAGGACCACCTCGGCACCGTCGTACAGGGCGAGCAGGCCGCCGAGCACGAGCAGTGAGGTGACCGCGCCCCGGGCGTGGCCGCCGAGGTTGGCGGCGATCCCGTGCGCACCGAAGGCGGTGGTGAAGCCGGCGGCGTACAGCGGCCACATCTGCCGGGCCGGTGCTGCCTGCGTCGTGGCGGCCGTGCTCACTGTTCCGGCTCCAGTGCCCCGCGCGGCTGCGCCGCCGGTACCGCGGGCCGGGCGGGGAATCCGATCACGATGACGAGCCGGCGGCTCGCCGTTGCCGTGCTCGACACACCTGGGAATGTAGCAGGCGTTACATCCGATGAGGTGGTCCATTTCTCAGGGACGTGATCTTCACGCGGCATGCCTTCGGGCCGGCTTGCTCAGCCCGCCGCGCGGCGGCGGCGCAGCACCCGGCGGGCCACGAGCGCGAGAATCAGCGCGCCCAGGGCGATGAGCAGATAGGTCGAATAGCGGTTGACCTCGGTGTAGATGGTGGTGATGTGGTTGCCGGCGGCGTAGCCGACGCCCGCCCACAGCCCGACCCACAGTGCCGCCCCGAGCGTGTTGAAGGCGACGAAACGGGGCCAGGGCATCTCGGTGGTGCCGGCGATGATGCCGTTGAGCTGCCGCAGCCCCTCGAAGAAGCGCGCGACGGTGACGACCTTCCCGCCGTGGCGGGTGAAGAACTCCTCGGCCTTCGCGTACCGTTCGGGCGGGAGGAAGACGTACTTGCCGTAGCGCAGTACCAGCGCGTGTCCTCCGGTTCGGCCGATGAGGTAGCCGACGTTGTCGCCGAGGACGGCGGCGGCGACGCCGATGGCGATGACGGCGGCGATGTTGAGCTGCCCGGCCCCCGCGTACAGCGCCGCGGCGATCAGGATCGTCTCGCCCGGGGAAGGGACGCCGAAGTCCTCCACGAAGATCAGGCCGCCTACGGCCCAGTAGCCCCAGTGGTCCAGGATCGGCGCGATGTCGCCGAGCACCCCGGGGAGCGGTGGTGTACTCATGCGGATCTGGTTCCTTCCGCGGAACGGCGGGCCCGGTTGTCGTGCGTTCCCGGCCGGGGCGTGCCGGGGCTGATGGTGTTCAGGTTATTGCTCTCCCCGGCCGATACCGTGTTGGTGCCAACGCCTGCGCGCGGGCGTGCACCGCACGGAGCGCGCCGGCCGTGTCACGCCGGCGGACGCGCCGAGCGGCTCAGGCCGCGCCGAGCGGCTCAGTCCTGCCGAGGAGGAGGGTGTCCTTGACCCGTCGCCGGTTCAGTCGCCGGTTCAGGAGACCGCCGCGCTCCCCAGCGGGTCGGTCGGCGGTGGACAGGAGGGTGATCACCAGCTCGACCACGACCCGGTAGTGCCACCCAGCACCGTCCCGGCGGGTCCGGTCCGGCCCCCGGCCCCCGTCCCAGGGCCGTCCGTGCGATGTGGGAACGTGGGCGGGTGAGTACGACGACGCCTCAACCCCTGGAATACAGCTTTGACGGGCCAGAAGGCGCCCCGGTCCTCGTCCTGGGACCGTCCCTCGGCACGACTCGGCACATGTGGGACCGCCAGGTGCCGGAGCTGGCCAAGCAGTGGCGGGTCCTGCGGTTCGACCTGCCCGGTCACGGCGGGGCCCCCGCCCACCCGGCCGGGTCCGTCGCCGAGCTGGCCACCCGGCTGCTGGCCACGCTGGACTCGACAGGCGTGCAGCGGTTCGGCTACGCGGGCTGCGCGCTCGGCGGTGCCGTCGGCATCGAACTGGCCCTGCGCCACCCCGAGCGGCTCGCCTCGCTGGCGCTGGTCGCGGCCTCGCCCCGGTTCGGGACCCCCGACGAGTTCCGGCAGCGCGGGGTGATCGTCCGTACCAATGGGCTCGACCCGATCGCCCGTACCTCGCCGGACCGCTGGTTCACCGGCTCATTCGCCGCGGCCCAGCCGGCGATCACCGAGTGGGCGGTGCAGATGGTCCGCACCACCGACCCGGGCTGCTACATCGCCGCCTGCGAGGCGCTCGCCTCCTTCGACGTCAGGACCGAGCTCGGCCGGGTCGGCGTGCCGACGCTCGTGCTCGTCGGCTCCGACGACCAGGTCACCGGGCCCGCCGAGGCCCGCACCCTGGTCGCCGGCATACCGGACGCCCGGCTCGCGGTGGTCCCCGGCGCCTCCCACCTGGTCCCTGTCGAACAGCCGGCGGCCGTCACCGACCTGCTGGTGCACCACTTCTCCACCGCCTGGCAGCAGCCCTACGACACCGGCCAGACCGCCCTGCCGGCCGCCCCCGTCAACCCGGCCATCGCGGCCGCGCCGCACGTCACGCCGGTCGCCGAGATAGCACCGGCCGCCGTACCGGCACAGCCGGTCGCGCGGCCCGACCGGTACGAGACCGGGCTCAGGATCCGCCGGGAGGTGCTCGGCGACGCGCACGTGGACCGGGCGCTGGCCGAGTCCGACGGGTTCTCCGGGGAGTTCCAGGAGTTCATCACCCGCTACGCCTGGGGCGAGATCTGGGACCGGCCGGGCCTGGACCGCCGTACCCGCAGCTGTATCACGCTGACCGCGCTGGTCGCGGGCGGCCATCCGGAGGAGCTGGCCTTCCACGTCCGGGCCGCCCTGCGCAACGGGCTCACCCCGGACGAGATCAAGGAGGTGCTGCTGCAGGCAGCCGTGTACTGCGGGGTGCCGGCCGCGAACAGCGCGTTCCGGGTGGCCCGGCAGGTCGTCCAGGAGGAGACCACGCCCGCCGAGTGAACGCCGGGTGAGCCCTGTGCCGCCGCACACGGCAGGATGGTGTGACATGAAGCTCACGAAGAAGTCCCACGCCTGTGTCCGCCTCGACAAGGACGGTCAGACGCTCGTCATCGACCCCGGCGGCTTCAGCGAGGAGGACGCCGCGCTCGGCGCCGACGCCATCCTGATCACGCACGAGCACCCGGACCACTTCGACGAGTTCCGGCTCCGGGCCGCCATGGAGAACAACCCCGCGGCCCGGATCTGGACGCTGAAGTCCGTCGCCGAACGGATCACGGCGGCCTTCCCGGGCCGGGTGCACACCGTCGGCCACGGCGACACCTTCACCGCGGCCGGCTTCGACGTGCAGGTCCACGGCGAACTGCACGCCGTGATCCACCCGGACATCCCGCGGATCACCAACGTCGGCTATCTCGTCGACGGCGGCAAGGTCTTCCATCCCGGCGACGCCCTCACCGTCCCCGCCCATCCGGTGGAGACGCTGATGCTCCCGGTGATGGCCCCGTGGAACAAGATCTCCGAGGTGATCGACTACGTCCGCGAGGTGCGGCCGCGGCGCGCCTACGACGTCCACGACGCCCTGCTGACCGACCTGGCCCGCCCGATCTACGACCGCCAGATCGGCGCCCTGGGCGGCACGGACCACCAGCGGCTGACCCCGGGGGCGTCGGCGGAGGTCTGAGCCCGTCGTCGTCCGAGCCCGTTGTCAGTGGCTCCGGGTAGGTTGTGAGGCATGCGCATCGCTACCTGGAACGTGAACTCGATCACCGCCCGCCTTCCGCGGCTGCTGGCCTGGCTGGAGAGCAGCGGCACCGACGTGCTGTGCCTGCAGGAGGCCAAGGTCGCCGAGGAGCAGTTCCCGTCCGACCAGCTGCGCGAGCTGGGCTACGAGTCGGCGGTCCACGCCACCGGCCGGTGGAACGGCGTGGCGGTGCTCTCCCGCGTCGGCCTCGAGGACGTCGTCAAGGGCCTGCCCGGCGACCCGGGCTTCGACGGCGTGACCGAGCCGCGCGCCATCTCGGCGACCTGCGGCCCGGTCCGCGTCTGGTCGGTGTACGTCCCCAACGGCCGCGAGGTGGAGCACCCGCACTACGCGTACAAGCTCCAGTGGTTCGAGGCCCTGAAGGCGGCCGTCGCCGGAGACGCGGGCGGCAGCCGCCCGTTCGCCGTCATGGGCGACTACAACGTGGCACCGACGGACGACGACGTCTACGACCCGGCCGTCTTCGAGGGCTCCACCCATGTCACCCCCGCCGAGCGCGCCGCGCTGGCCTCCCTGCGCGAGGCCGGCCTGAACGACGTGGTGCCGCGCCCGTTGAAGTACGACCACCCGTTCACGTACTGGGACTACCGCCAGCTCTGCTTCCCGAAGAACCGCGGCATGCGCATCGACCTGGTGTACGGCAACGCGCCGTTCGCCAAGGCCGTCAAGGACGCCTACGTCGACCGCGAGGAGCGCAAGGGCAAGGGTGCCTCCGATCACGCGCCGGTGGTGGTCGACCTCGACGTCTGATGCCACGCTGGGTCCATGAACCTTCCGTTCCTGGGCCACCGGCACAAGAAGAACGGTGATGCGGCGATCCCCGCCGATCCGGAGGGGATCGCCGCGCTGCTGTCCGAGTGCGAACTGCTCCGCTCGCAGGCGGCCCGGGCAGGCGTCCGCCTCGACGACACCCCGGCCTCCCTGGAGGCACTGGACCAGCTCGTCCCGCGCTGGCGAGACGACGCCGAGACCCTGCCCCGGCTGGGCAACGACGCGGGACTGTATCTGGGCACGGTCGTGGTGCGCACCGTGCCCGGCGCCGCCTGGCTGATCCGCGCCGACGGCGAGCCCGTCGTGCGGCTGGCCTCCGGCCGTGAGGTCGAGGTGGCGGGCGCCGGGCAGGACTGGGCCGCGAGCGGCGTCCCCGAGCTGTCCCAGCTGTACGCGGAGATCGCCGAGGCCTGAGCCGGTATCTCCTCATCGACACCGGCCGGTTCACGTGCACCACGCGGATGCCCCTTTGCGCAAGGAGGAGTTCCTCCACGCCGGGAAGCCCGTCGCCGCCAACCTCGACTAAGATGTGCCGTTCTGCATGCTGCGAGACCCCAGGGGGCGGCAGTTCACACGGGCCTGGCTCGTCCGGCGGCAGCCGGAGATCACTGCTCGCGCACGGGGACGGACACGTACGACGGGTCGTCCGAGGGCGAGGAGAAGGTCAGCTGCGCGCCGGACGGGTTGTGCTCGATGTACAGCGGGTCGACCGTGTCGACCACCAGCGCGAGGCGGTGCCCGGCGGGGACGTCGTACGCCGTGGAGAACAGGTCCAGGTCGACGCCGAACGGTTCGCCGGGCGTCCGCCCGTGCCAGGTGTAGGGCGCGTTGGTGACCAGCTTGCCGATGCCGAGAGGCCCGACGTCGTAGAGGTAGGCGATGAGGGTGCCGCTCTCCGCGGTCGGGGTCAGCGTGGTGTGCAGGGTGGCCGTGCCGCGCACCTGCTGGGTGCTGCCGTACCGCTCCGACTGCCAGACGGCCGCCCAGCGGCGCGGCAGCAGCGGGACCCAGGCCATGGGCGGCAGCTGGGCGACCTGGTCGAGGATGCTGGACAGGAACACGATCCCGCCGTCCGCGCCGGAGTCGACGTTCGCGTGGATCGTGGTGGAGCCCGTGAGCGCGAGCTTCCTCCGCGTCGCCTCGACCGACTTCCAGTCCGGGTAGCCCTCGTATTCCCCCGCGCTACGGGACTTCAGCTGGACCGGCTGTTCATGGTCGATGCCGTTGTCGGCGCCCTTGAGGTAGTGGTCGAGCCAGCGCTCGGTGTCCGTCCAGACGTCGTTGGGCAGCCCGAACAGGCCCGTCAGCTCGGCGGTCGCGTGGTCGCCGGGGCGCAGTTCGAGCCGCTTGGGCACGGTCAGCTTCTGGTAGAAGTCGGCGTACTGGTTCGCGGGGAAGACCGTGTCGCCCCAGGCGTTGGCGAGCATGAGGGCCGGGCCGTTCTTGTTCAGCTGGTCGACATAGGTCGCGGCGGAACGTTTCCGCCCCCAGTCGATCATCTCCTGTTCCTTGGACAGGTTGGATGAGTACAAGTTGTCGAAGATCTCGCGCAGTTCGGGACTCTCCCGGCCGGTGAGGGTGCCCGCACCGTCCAGCACGGCGGCCGCCTGGACGTGCTGGGTGCGGCCCGAGTAGATCGAGTCGATCAGGTCCGCCCAGCCGCTGAGCGCGGCCACGGCCTTGATGCGCTTGTCGTGCGCGGCGGCCAGCAGGCTGATCCCGGCGCCGTACGACACCCCGGCCATGCCCACGTGCCGCGGGTCGGCCGGAGTGTTGGCGAGGGCCCAGTCGATGACCTTGGAGGCGTCCGCTATGTCCGGCGGACCGGCCACTTCTATCTGGCCGCCGGACTGCCAGAAACCGCGCACGTTGTAGGTGAGCACCACATAGCCGGCGTCGGCGAGCTTCTGCGCCTGGGCGAGGTACTCCACCTGGGGCAGGCCCCAGCTCGTGGGCAGTACGACGAGCGGGTAGTTGTGCGAGCCGTCGGCTCCCGCGGGCGTGACGACGTTCGCCTTCAGTACGGTGCCGCCGTCGCCGGTGATGTCGACGAACCGGACGGACGGGGTGCCGGCCTGAGCGGCGGGTGCCAGACCGACGACGCTGCCGGCGATGAGCGCCGCCGAGACGGCTCCTGCGGCGGAGGCGCGCAGTGCGGTGCGACCGTTTCCCATGGGTCACTCCTTCACTAGTTAAAGAGCAAAGTGACCCGACGGTAACCTTGACCTCTTACCGTAAGTAACCCGTCGGTAAGTTACGTACCGGTAAAGTTTGTTGAACCGCTAGGCGGCCGTGTCCGCGGCGGCCGTCTCGGGCAGCGGCGTCCGCGCCGCCCGCGTCACGTCCGCCACCAACTCGACCACATCCGGGCCGTACGCCTGCGAGTTGACCACCTTCAGCAGCAGCACGAAGGAGCCGGTGCCGTACTTGCGGTGCAGCCGCCCGTGGTTGCGGGCGAGATAGCGGGTGGCGGCCTGGTTGGTGATGGCCCGCTGGCCGCAGAAGAGGAACACTGGGCGGCCCGCGCCGTGCCCGTCCGCGGTGAGCCGCGCAAGCAGCACGTACTCGCTCCGGCCGCCATCCATGCGGTAGTCCTTCCCGCCGATCCGGAAGGCGCCGAGATCCGGGCCGGCATCGGCGTCGGCGTTCACTTGCACGCCCGGCAGCAGGGAGGAGAGATGAGCCGCCATCCGGCGGTTCGAAGCGGGCCCGCCCAGGCAGAACTCCGTCCGCTCGCCGAACCCCTGCTGGGTGGCGTCGTGCGCCACGACCTGGGCGTGCGCGTTGCAGTCCTTGATGAGAGCGGCGAGCTCCAGCAGGGCGAACACGTCGTGCCGCATCACCGCCAGCTCCGGTCCGCCCGCGTTGCGGTTGACCACCAGCAGCGACTCCGAGTTCTCCGGCAGCCCGAAGAACGCCTGCTTGCGCCGGAGTTTGCGCCGCCACAGATACGTACGGGCGAGCCAGCCCAGCGAGGCCGATATCCCGGTCGCCACCAGGCCCAGGACGATGTTGCGCACGTCGTCGTTCATGGCCGCGCATGGTAGCGGGCCCGGGCGACGGCTACGTACCGGTGTTCGACACGTGACGTTCGTGTGGCAGGACGCCCAGGCGTACTGTCGGTACTACGGCAATCTGGCTACGCTGCGCGGACTGTCCCGACGGGAGGTTCGGATGGGTCGTCCTGGCACGCGGAAACTGGCGGTTCTGGCGGTCTCGGCCGCGCTGGTGTCGGTGGGGGCGGCCGCGCCGCCCGGCGCGACAACGAGCGAGACTCCCACGAAGGTTCCGGTGGCCGTCGGCTACGGCGGCGCGGTCGCCAGCGTCGACGCCGATGCCTCCGCCGCCGGCATCGAGGTACTCAGACACGGCGGCAACGCGGTCGACGCGGCCGTCGCCACCGCCGCCGCGCTCGGCGTCACCGAGCCCTACTCGGCCGGCATCGGCGGAGGCGGCTATTTCGTCTACTACGACGCCAAGTCGCGCACGGTGCACACCATCGACGGCCGTGAGACGGCGCCGCTCAGCGCCGACTCCGACCTGTTCGTGGAGAACGGCAAGCCGCTCGCCTTCGCCGACGCCGTCAGCAGCGGCCTGAGCGTCGGCACCCCCGGCACGCCCGCCACCTGGCAGAGCGCACTGGACGAATGGGGCAGCAAGCGGCTCGGAACGGTCCTGAGGCCGGCCGAGCGGATCGCCCGTGACGGCTTCACGGTGGACGACACCTTCCGCTCGCAGACCGCGTCCAACGAGACCCGGTTCCGCTACTTCCCGGACACCGCCAAGCTGTTCCTGCCGAACGGGCAGCTCCCTGTCGTCGGCTCCAGGCTCAGGAACCCCGAACTGGCCCGCACCTACGAGGAGTTGGGCCGCGAGGGCATCGGCGCGATCTACCGCGGGGACATCGGCGACGACATCGTCAGGACGGTCGAACACCCGGCCGTGGACCCCGCCTCCGGCTGGAACGCCCGCCCCGGCAAGCTGGAGGAGAAGGACCTCGCCGTCTACCGGGCCAAGTTCCAGGCGCCCACCAGGACCTCGTACCGCGGCTTGAACGTGTACTCCATCGCCCCCTCCTCCTCCGGCGGCACCACGGTCGGCGAGGCCCTGAACATCCTGGAGAACACCGACCTTTCGAAGGCGAGCGAGACGCAGTACCTGCACCATTTCATCGAGGCGAGCCGGATCGCCTTCGCCGACCGCGGGCGCTGGGTCGGCGACCCCGCCTTCGAGGACGTACCGACCAAGCAGCTGCTGTCGCAGCAGTACGCCGACTCGCGCGCCTGCCTGATCAAGGACGACGCGGTTCTCACCAGTCCGCTCGCCCCCGGCGACCCGCGCCACCCGGCGGCCTGCGGCAAGGGCGGTACGGCGGCCCCGACGACGTACGAGGGCGAGAACACCACGCATCTGACCGTGGCCGACAAGTGGGGCAACGTCGTCTCCTACACGCTCACCATCGAGCAGACCGGCGGCAGCGCGATGACCGTGCCCGGCCGGGGTTTCCTGCTCAACAACGAGCTGACCGACTTCTCCTTCGCCCCCGCCAACCCGGCCGTGCACGACCCGAACCTGCCCGGCCCGGGCAAGCGGCCCCGCTCCTCGATCTCCCCGACGATCGTGCTGGACAAGAACAACCGGCCCGTGGTGGCGCTCGGTTCGCCCGGTGGCGCGACCATCATCACCACCGTGCTGCAGACGCTCACCGAGTTCCTCGACCGGCGTCTGCCGCTGGTCGACGCCATCGCCGCGCCCCGCGCCAGCCAGCGCAACGCGGCCCAGACGGAACTCGAACCCGCCCTCTACAACGGTGACCTGAGGAAGCAGCTGGAGGCCATCGGGCACTCCTTCAAGCTCAACCCCGAGATCGGCGCGGCGACCGGTGTGCAACGGCTGCCGGGCGGGAAGTGGCTGGCAGCCGCCGAGAGGGTACGGCGCGGTGGCGGCTCGGCGATGGTCGTGGACCCGGCGCCGTAGGCCGCAGCGTGTCGTAGGCGTGTCGCAGGCCTACAACTCCGGTGCGGGCGGCTGGTTTTCCTGGGCACGGAAGTCCAGCCGTCCGTCGCTCACGTCCACCGTCACCCGGCCGCCCTCGGAGATCGTGCCGTTCAGCAGCAGCCGGGACAGCTGGTTGTCCACCTCGCGCTGAATGGTGCGGCGCAGCGGCCGGGCGCCGTACTCCGGCTGGTAGCCGCGCTCGGCGATCCAGTCGACGGCCGCGTCCGTGAAGGTGACCGATACACCCTGCCCGTCCAGCAGCCGCCGCGTGCCCTCCAGCAACAGGTCGGTGATCTGCCGCAGTTGCTCGCCGGTCAGCTGCTTGAAGACCACGATCTCGTCGATGCGGTTGAGGAACTCCGGCCGGAAGTGCTCGCGCAGCGGCCGCAGGATCTGCTCGCGCCGCGCCTCCTCGGCCGCATCCGTGCCGCCCGGCCCGAACCCGATCCCGGCACCGCGCCGGATGATGGCCTCCGAGCCGAGGTTGCTGGTCATCACGATGACCGTGTTGGTGAAGTCCACCGTCCGGCCCTGGGAGTCGGTCAGCCGGCCGTCGTCCAGGACCTGCAGCAGGATGTTGAAGACGTCCGGGTGGGCCTTCTCCACCTCGTCCAGCAGGAGCAGCGAGTACGGGTGCCGGCGCACCACCTCGGTGAGCTGGCCGGCCTCCTCGTGGCCGACGTACCCGGGCGGGGCGCCGACCAGCCGGGAGACGGTGTGCCGCTCCTGGTACTCGCTCATGTCGAGCCGCACCATGCGGTCCTCGCTGCCGAACAGCACCTCGGCGAGCGCCCGGGCCAGTTCGGTCTTGCCGACGCCGGTCGGGCCGAGGAACAGGAAGCTGCCGATCGGCCGGTTCGGGCTCGCGAGGCCCGCACGGGAGCGCAGCACGGCCTCGGAGACCACGGCGACCGCCTCGTCCTGGCCGACGACCCGCTGGTGCAGGTGATCCTCCAGGCCGAGCAGCCGCTCCTTCTCCTCCTGGGTGAGGCGGCTGACCGGGATGCCGGTCTGCCGGGACACCACCTCGGCGATGGCCTCCGCCGTCACCTCCAGGTCCAGCCCCTCGTCGGCCTTGTCCTCGTCGCTCGACTCGGCGATGCGCTGCTTCAGCTCGCCGATCCGGTCGCGCAGCTCCTTGGCCTTGTCGTAGTCCTCGCCTGCGACCGCCTGATCCTTGTCCAGGACCAGCTGCTCCACCTCGCGCTCCAACGCGCGCACGTCGGCGCCCTTGGTCCGGGCGCCGAGCCGTACCCGGGCGCCCGCCTGGTCGATCAGGTCGATGGCCTTGTCCGGCAGCCGCCGGTCGGTCAGATACCGGTCGGACAGCTCCACGGCGGCGACCAGCGCCTCGTCGGTGTAGCGGATCTGGTGGTGGGCCTCGTACCGGTCGCGCAGCCCGCGCAGGATCTCGATGGTGTCCTCGGCCGTCGGCTCGGGCACCAGGATCGGCTGGAACCGGCGGGCCAGCGCCGCGTCCTTCTCGATCCGGCGGAACTCCTCCAGGGTGGTCGCCCCGACGATGTGCAGCTCGCCCCGGGCCAGGGCGGGCTTGAGGATGTTGCCGGCGTCCATCGCGCCGCCCTCACCGCCGGAACCCGCGCCCACGACGGTGTGCAGCTCGTCGATGAAGACGATCAGCTTGTCCGAGTGGGCGCGGATCTCCTCCACGATGTTGTTCAGGCGCTCCTCGAAGTCGCCCCGGTAGCGGGTGCCGGCGACGACGCCGGTCAGGTCCAGGGCGACGACGCGGCGGCCCGCCAGGACGTCCGGGACGTCCGAGTCGGCGATGCGCTCGGCGAGGCCCTCCACGATGGCCGTCTTGCCGACGCCCGCGTCACCGATCAGCACGGGGTTGTTCTTGCCGCGCCGGGACAGCACCTCGATGGTCTGCTCGATCTCGGTGTCCCGGCCGATGACCGGGTCGATCCGGCCCTGCCGGGCCAGGTCGGTCAGGTCACGGCCGTACTTGTCCAGCGTGGGCGTGCCGGTGGCGCGCTGCCGCTCCACCCGGACCGGGGTGCCCTCCGGGACCTCGGGCGGCAGGGAGCCGGCCGAGAACCGGGCCGCGTTCAGGATGTGCCCGGCCGCCGAGTCCGGGTTGGCCGCCAGCGCGCTCAGTACGTGCTCCGGTCCGATGTACCCGGCGCCGCTCGCCCGCGCCATGTCGTGCGCGTCCAGCAGGGCGCGCTTGACGGCCGGGGTCAGCGACAGCGAGGTCGGCGGGGGCAGCTCGCCCGGCGGGTGCTGCACCGGGCCGGCCCGGTCGTCGATCTCCGAGGCGAGCGAGTCCGGGTCCGCGCCCGCCCGGCTCAGCAGGCTCCGCGTGGGCTCGGCCGCGACGGCGGCGCGCAGCAGGTGCTGGGTGTCCAGGTCCTGGCTGCCGTGCTCGGCGGCGTACAGGGCGGCCCCTCTGACCAGCTCGCGGGCCGGCTGGCTGAGCAGGCGGCCGATGTCGATGTGGCGAGGCGCGCCGCGGGCTCCGCCGGATCCGCCGAAGAAGCGGGCCAGGAATTCACCGAAGGGGTCAGGAGGGTAGCCGTTGGTCATGGCATGGGCTCCTTCGCTGACGACATGCGGAGCGGCCGGGTAACCCGGGGGAGGGTTGCCCATGCCCACGATGTCACGATCTGTGGGGGTGGGCATGTTCGCCCAGGGGAAGCAGCCCCGCGCACTTTCAGCGTGCTTCCCTCGCCGTGAGGATCCTGGGGCCGGAATCCGTGACGGCCACCGTGTGCTCCACGTGGGCCGCGCGGGAGCCGTCCGCCGTGCGCAGGGTCCAGCCGTCGCCCGCCGCGTAGTAGGCGTCCTTGCCGCTCGCGATGAGCATGGGCTCGATGGCGAGGACCATGCCGGGGCGCAACGGCAGCCCGCGCCCCGGGCGGCCCTCGTTGGGGACCTCGGGGTCCTCGTGCATGTGGCGGCCCACGCCGTGGCCGCCGAAGCCGTCCGGGATGCCGTAGCCGGCCGTACGGCAGACCCGGCCGACGGCGTGGGCGATGTCGCCGATGCGGTTGCCGGCGACGGCCGCCTCGATGCCCGCCGCCAGCGCCCGCTCGGCCGTCTCGACCAGGCGGACGTCCGCCGGGCGCGGGCGGCCCACCGTGAAGCTGATCGCCGAGTCGCCGGCCCAGCCGTCCAGGATGGCGCCGCAGTCGATCGAGACCAGGTCGCCGTCGCGGAGCCGGTAGCGGGTGGGGATGCCGTGCACGATCGCGTCGTTCACCGAGGCGCAGATGACGGCGGGAAAGGGAGTCGGCGCGAAGGACGGGCGATAGCCGAGGAACGGCGACGAAGCCCCCGCCTCGCGCAGCACCTCCCGTGCCAGCTCGTCCAGCTCCAGCAGGGAGACGCCGACGCCCGCGGCCCGTCGTACGGCCGTCAGGGCCCGCCCGACGACCTGGCCGGCCGCGTGCATGGCGTCGATCGATGTGTTCGTCTTCAGTTCCATCATGCCAATTACTATACCGGCTTTTAATGGGGGGTGGGGATGCGGGCCGGTATTAGAATGGGCGCATGGTGCGCACCCCCCTCACCCCAGAAGAGCGCGAACGCGGCGAACGGCTCGGACAGTTGCTGCGTGAGGCGCGCGGCGGCCGGAGCATGACCGAGGTCGCCGCCCAGGCGGGTGTCTCCGCCGAGACGCTCCGCAAGATCGAGACGGGCCGGGCGCCGACACCCGCGTTCTTCACGGTGGCCGCGCTGGCCGGGGTCCTCGGGCTGTCGATGGACGAGCTGGTCGCGCGGTGCGCGCTCGTACCCGTGTGAGGCGCCCGCGCTCTGCCGGAAAACTCTGTGTAGCAGCGCCGTAACACGACTCGTGTTGCCTACCCACCGGAAGGGCCGGCGGTCGGGCGGGAGCTGAGCGATGGCGGTGGATCGACTCCCAGGTGGAGTGCGGGAGTTCGCGAGCTACCTGGACGGCCTGCTGGCGCGCCTCGACCAGGGCGGAGGGTGGAGCGGGGTCTTCTGGCAACGCGACCCCGACGGCATGCGGGCCTGCCTGGACGGGCGCGAAGTGCTGCCGTGGGACGTGGTGGAGGCACTGCTGGAGGACCTCGCCACGGTGTACGGCCCCGCCGCCGCGGCCGCCGAACGGGAACGGGCCCGCGCCCTGTACCGTGCCGCGCTCACGGCGTACGACGCCCGGCCAGGCGCGCGGGACACTCTGCTGGACCGCCTCGACGTGATGCTCCGCGAACAGCGCTACGCCGCCGAACGCCGGGCCGAACTCACCCGCCTCCTGTCCGCCCCGCCCCCCACCGAGAACCCCCAGTCCCTCCAACTCGACCTCGCCTGGGCCCACGACGACCACGATCGCGCCACCGCCAGGTGCGCCGAACTCCGGGCGCGGCTTGCGGAGTTGGATCGACTGGGGGCAGGGGGCGAGGGTGCGGCGCGAAGGGCACCTGCCGGGGTGCCGGAGGCCTTCCGGGATGCCGACCGTGCGGGCCGGCCTGCGGGAGAGGAGTGGTGGGGGCCGGTGGGTGAGGGCGCGGTGCGGAGTGGCGCTGAGCCCGGGCCGCACGCTGCCGCACCCGCTGCGGCCTCGCATGCTGATGGCTCCGCTCGGGCCGCGTACGCCGCCGCACCCGCCTCGGCCCCACAGACCGGCGGCTCGACTCGCCCCCCGCGCACGGTCGGGTCCGATCCGTTCCCACATGCTGAGGGCGGCTCGACTCGGGCCCCGTATGCCGTGGCGTCCCCGCCGGCCCCGCACACGGTCACCCCCGCGCCTGCCGCCGCGCCCCCTCATCGCGCTGCTCAGTCCGCGCAAGCCGCCCCACCGTCTCCCCGCGCTGCTCAGGTCACGCAAGCCGCCTCAGCGTCTCCCGGCGGCGCCCGGGCGGCCCAAGCCGCCCCACTGTCTTCTCGGGCTGGTCGGTCCGCGCAAGCGGCCTCAGCCTCTCCGGGCGGCGCCTGGGCGGGCCAAGCCACCCCACCGTCTCCCGACGCCACTCGGTCCGCGCAAGCCGCCTCGCCCCCTCCCGGCGGCGCCCGGGCGGCGCAAGCCACCCACCTCTCTCCTGACGCCGGTCAGCCCGTGCCCCCCACCCCGCCGTCCCCCCACGCCGCCCACCCCCCACAGGTCACCCCATCAGCTCCCCGTACCGTCCCGGTCGACCCCCAGGGCGCCACCTCACCCTCCTCCTCGGCCTCCGAGCCCGGGCCGCCCGCCAAGCCCCGTAAACGCCGCCGTGGCAGTGCGCGGTTCGCGGGGATGGCGGAGGAGGGCGGGGCTGTTGCTGACGCGCGGCAGGTATCCCCGTCGGTCGCGCCGGAGGCACCCGCGCGGCGTGTGCCGCGTGGGGCGCGGTTCGCCGGGGTCGGTGAGGTGGGCGAGCCGGCGGCGGTCTCCGTCGCGGTGGTGGACGCCGAGGCGGGGGCGGCGGTGGCCGAGGTCGTGGAGCGGCTCGGGCGGTTGCGGGGCGAGGGGCGTAGCGGGGAGGCGCATGTGCTGCTCGTCGAGGTCGTGCACTGGCCCGCCGAGCGGTTCCCGGCGCTGGCCGACGCCCTGCACCGCGCCGGGCTGGGTGCCGACTGGGCCACGCTGTTGTGGGAGACCGCCTCGCTGCCCGCGGAGCGGCTGGTCGCCGCCGCCGACGCGCTCGCCGCCGCCGGACGGGAGGCCGACGGACGGCAGATGCTGCGGCAGGGCGTGGCCCGCCCGGCGGAGCAGGTCGGCGCGGCCGTTCTGCGGCTGGAGGAGCAGGGGCGCCGGCGGGAGGCGGCGGCTTTACTGGACGCCTGTGTGCGGGGCCGTACGGCGGAGGAGGCCGTCCGGAGCGTCGCACCCGATCCGCACCGGCTCGTGCCCCTGCTGCTGCGCGCCGCGCAGGCCGTCTCCGACGAGCGGCACTGGGATCTCGTGCACGCACTGCGGGTGGCCGGGCACACGACGTGACCGGCAATCCATCACCTCGTCCCGGTACGCTCCGTTTCACCCCTTCGAGTGACACCCTTGCTCACCCACCGGAGTGTGAAACGTGATCAACTGCGCGGGTTGACGACGATGGTCTTGGCAAGGGCCTCCCGGAGGCTTACGTTCGTCCCTCTACGGCCCCCTCTACGGGCGTAGAGGCTCTGACGGTCCCGTCGAAGGAGCAGCTCATGGCCAACGTCGTACGAGCCGCCCTGGTCCAGGCCACCTGGACCGGCGACACCGAGTCCATGGTGGCGAAACACGAGGAGCACGCCCGTGAGGCGGCCCGGCGGGGTGCCAGGGTCATCGGGTTCCAGGAAGTCTTCAACTCGCCCTACTTCTGCCAGGTCCAGGAGCCGGAGCACTACCGCTGGGCCGAGCCGGTGCCCGACGGGCCGACCGTGCGGCGGATGCAGGACCTCGCCCGCGAGACCGGCATGGTCGTCGTGGTCCCGGTCTTCGAGGTCGAGCAGTCCGGCTTCTACTACAACACCGCCGCCGTGATCGACGCCGACGGGACCTACCTCGGCAAGTACCGCAAGCACCACATCCCGCAGGTCAAGGGCTTCTGGGAGAAGTACTACTTCAAACCGGGCAACCTGGGCTGGCCCGTCTTCGACACCGCCGTGGGAAGGATCGGCGTCTACATCTGCTACGACCGGCACTTCCCGGAGGGCTGGCGCCAACTGGGGCTCAACGGTGCCCAGTTGGTCTACAACCCGTCGGCCACGCACCGCGGGCTGTCCGCCCATCTGTGGCAACTGGAGCAGCCCGCCGCCGCCGTCGCCAACGAGTACTTCGTCGCCGCCATCAACCGGGTCGGCCAGGAGGAGTACGGCGACAACGACTTCTACGGGACCAGTTACTTCGTCGATCCACGCGGGCAGTTCGTCGGCGAGGCCGCGAGCGACAAGTCCGAGGAACTCCTCGTCCGTGACCTCGACTTCGACCTGATCGAGGAAGTGCGGCAGCAGTGGGCCTTCTACCGCGACCGCCGCCCCGACGCCTACGAAGGGCTGGTGCAGCCGTGAACGACCTCTACTCCCGCCACCGCCAGGTCATGCCCGACTGGCTCGCCCTCTACTACGACGAGCCGATCGAGATCACCCACGGCGAGGGCCGCCATGTCTGGGACTCCGCCGGCAACAAGTACCTGGACTTCTTCGGCGGCATCCTGACGACCATGACCGCGCACGCGCTGCCCGAGGTGACCAAGGCGGTCAGTGAGCAGGCAGGGCGGATCATCCACTCCTCGACCCTCTACCTCAACCGGCCGATGGTCGAACTCGCCGAGCGCATCGCCAAGTTGAGCGGCATCCCGGACACCCGGGTCTTCTTCACCACCTCCGGCACCGAGGCCAACGACACCGCCCTGCTGCTCGCCACCGCCCACCGGCGCAGCAACACGATCCTGGCGATGCGCAACAGCTACCACGGGCGCTCCTTCAGCACCGTCGGTATCACCGGCAACCGCGGCTGGTCGCCGACCTCGCTGTCCCCGCTGCAGACCCTGTACGTCCACGGCGGCGTGCGCACCCGGGGCCCGTTCGCCGAGCTGGACGACCGCGCGTTCATCGACGCGTGTGTCGCCGACCTGAAGGACATCCTCGGCCACACCCGGCCGCCCGCCGCGCTGATCGCCGAGCCGATCCAGGGCGTCGGCGGCTTCACCTCCCCACCCGACGGGCTCTACGCCGCCTTCCGCGAGGTCCTGAAGGAGCACGGCGTCCTGTGGATCGCCGACGAGGTGCAGACCGGCTGGGGCCGCACCGGCGAGCACTTCTGGGGCTGGCAGGCGCACGCCCGCAGCGGCCCGCCGGACATCGTCACCTTCGCCAAGGGCATCGGCAACGGCGCCTCCATCGGCGGGGTGGTCGCCCGCGCCGAGATCATGAACTGCCTCGACGCCAACAGCATTTCGACCTTCGGCGGCACCCAGCTCACCATGGCGGCCGGTCTCGCCAACCTCACCTACCTCCTCGAACACGACCTCCAGGGCAACGCCCGCCGGGTCGGTGGCCTGCTCATCGAGCGGCTGCGGGCCGTCGCCGCCCAGCTGCCCGGCGTGCGCGAGGTGCGCGGGCGCGGCCTGATGATCGGCATCGAGCTGGTGAAGCCCGGCACCGACGAGGCCGATCCGCAGGCGGCCGCCGCCGTGCTGGAGGCGGCCCGCGAGGGCGGACTGCTCATCGGCAAGGGCGGCGGCCACAACACCAGCGCCCTGCGCATCGCCCCACCGCTGTCGCTCACCGTCGCGGAGGCCGAGGAGGGCGCGGCGATCCTGGAACGGGCGCTCAGGAGCATGTACTAGAGAACGGCGGTACGGTCATGACCACCACCTCGGAGACCCGATACGCCTGGGAGCCCGCCCTCTCCGTCCGCCAGGTGCTCACCCTGGAACGGGTGCTCGCCGGAGAACCCGAGGTGGTCGCGGGCGCCGGGCAGCTCGACCGGCCGGTGCGCTGGGTGCACGTCGCCGAGGCGGCCGACGTCGGGGTGATGCTCAGCGGCGGCGAGATGGTCCTCACCACCGGCGTGCTCCTGGCCGGCGACGAGGCCAAACAGGCCGAGTACATCCAGTCCCTGCACCGTGCGGAGGCCGCCGCCGTCGTGCTCGGCCTCGGGCGGGCCTTCCCGGCGCCGCCCGAGGTGATGCGGCGGGCCGCCGAGCGGTGCGGACTGCCGATGGTCGTCCTGCACCGGCCCTTCCCGTTCGCCGAGCTGACCGAGGAGGTCCAGTCCCGGCTCGTACGGCGGAAGTTCGCCGCCGTCAGCCTCTCGGAGACCGTACGGACCGAACTCACCTCCCTGATCACGGCCGGTGCGCCCCTGCAGCGGCTGCTCGACGAGGTCGCCCGGCACAGCGGCTGCCCCGTCGTGGTCACCAACCTCGCCCACCGCGTCCTCGCCACGGCGGGGGAGCGGTCCGCGGTGGACGACGTGCTGCGCGACTGGGAACGAATCGCCCGGCAGGCCGGAGCCGGCGCCGACGGCGGCTGGATCAGCGCCGAACTCGGCGGCCGCGGGGAACGCTGGGGCCGGCTGCTGCTGTGCGGCTACCGGGGCGACACGGCCACCGGGCGGCTGCTCGCCGACCGGGCCGCCGAGGCGCTGGTCCTGCACCGCATGCTCGGCGGCGGCGCCGCGCACTCCTGGGAGGAGGAGTCCGCGCAGGGCCTTCTCACCGACCTGCTCTCCGGTGTCGTACCGGCGTGCCGGCTGCTGCCCAGGGCACGCGCGGCCGGGCTGCCGGTCAACCGGCGCACCTTCGTCCCGCTCGTCGTCCTCGGCCGCGCTCCGGACGAACTCGACCGCGTGCTGCGCCTGTTGGGGATGTCCGGGCTGGTCGCCGAGCTCGACGACGGCCGGGCCGCCGTACTGCTCAGCCTCGCCCGCGACCAGGACGCCGAGGCCCTCACCGCCCACTTCGCGGCCCGGCTGCGCACCGCGTCACGGGCCGTGGTCGCCGCCAGCGCCCCCCGGACCGGCTGGGACGACGTGCCCGCCGGGCTGCGCGAGGCCCGGCATGTCGCCGACGCCGTCGCCGACTCCTCGGCCGCCCTCGACCTGCCGGCCGTGATCCGCCTCAAGGACGTCCATCTGCGCGGACTGGTCCGGCTGCTGCGCGACGACCCGCAGGTGCAGTCCTTCGCCGAGCGGGAGCTGGACGGGCTGCTGTGCGAGTCCGAACCGGAGCTGCTGAACGTCCTGCGGACCTATCTCGCCACCGGCCGCAACAAGTCCCGCACCGCCCAGCTCCACCATGTCTCCCGGCCCGCCCTCTACCGCCGTCTGGAGGCCATACAGGCCCGTCTCGGCGTCGACCTGGACGACTTCGAACAGGCGGCCTCCGTGCACATCGCGCTCCTCGCGCATGACGCGCAACAGGGGTGAAACATGCGACGACCTGCGAAAACGGCGGTGAAACATGGGATCCGGCACACGTGACACGGTGACACGCGCACGGCCCGCAGACGTGACACGCTGCCAGTCGAACGGCCCGCGCGGGCTTTCTACGCTCACGGCACACCGAGCTACCGGAGGTCCCGATGAGCCGAGTGATCCGTGCCGCCCTGTTCCAGACCGCGTGGACCGGCGACAAGGAATCCATGATCCAGGTCCACGAGCAGGCGGCCCGCGACGCGGCCGCGCAGGGCGCCCAAGTCCTCTGCTTCCAGGAGCTGTTCTACGGCCCCTATTTCTGCCAGGTCCAGGACAAGGCCTTCTACGAGTACGCCGAACGGATCCCCGAGGGCCCGACCGTCCAGCGCTTCCAGTCCCTCGCCCGCGAACTGGGCATCGTCCTGGTGCTGCCGATGTACGAGGAGGAGCAGCCGGGCGTGCTGTACAACACCGCGGCCGTGATCGACGCGGACGGCTCCTACCTCGGCAAGTACCGCAAGACCCACATTCCCCAAGTGCGGGGATTCTGGGAGAAGTTCTACTTCCGTCCGGGCAACAGCGGCTGGCCCGTCTTCGACACCGCCGTCGGCCGGATCGGGGTGTACATCTGCTACGACCGCCACTTCCCGGAGGGCTGGCGGGCGCTGGGTCTCGCCGGGGCCGAGATCGTCTTCAACCCCTCGGCCACCTCGCGCGGCCTGTCCCGCTACCTCTGGCAGCTGGAGCAGCCGGCGGCGGCCGTCGCCAACGAGTACTTCGTCGGCGCGATCAACCGGGTCGGCGTGGAGGACCTGGGCGACAACGACTTCTACGGCACGACCTACTTCGTGGACCCCGAGGCCCAGTTCGTCGGCGAGGTCGCGAGCGACAAGGAGACCGAACTCGTCGTACGGGACCTGGACCTGGCGAAACTCCGCGAGGTCCGCGACCGCTGGCAGTTCTACCGCGACCGGGCACCGGGGGCGTACACACCGCTGACCGCACCCTGACCGCACTGTTGACCGAGGGAGCAGCATGAGCAGCCGTACCGTCATCCGCGGTGGTCTCGTCATCACGGCGTCCGACGAGATCCACGCCGACGTGCTGATCGAGGACGGCCGCGTCGCCGCCCTCGTCGCCTCAGGCACCCCCGCCGCCGAGGCGTTCACCGCCGAGCGAAGCGAGATGGGGGCACCCCCGCCCGGAGGGTGGGGGAGGGTCATCGACGCCACCGGGAAGTACGTCATCCCGGGCGGCGTCGACGCGCACACCCACATGGAGCTGCCGTTCGGCGGCACCTTCGCCTCCGACACATTCGAGACCGGCACCCGCGCCGCCGCCTGGGGCGGTACGACGACGATCGTCGACTTCGCGGTACAGAGCGTCGGCCACACCCTGCGCGAGGGCCTGGACACCTGGCACGCCAAGGCCGAGGGCAACTGCGCGATCGACTACGCCTTCCACATGATCGTCTCCGATGTGAACCAGGAGACGCTCAAGGAGATGGACCTGTTGATCGAAGAAGGCGTCACGTCCTTCAAGCAGTTCATGGCCTACCCCGGCGTCTTCTACAGCGACGACGGACAGATCCTGCGCGCCATGCAGCGCTCCGCCGAGAACGGCGGGCTGATCATGATGCACGCCGAGAACGGCATCGCCATCGACGTCCTGGTCGAGCAGGCGCTCGCCCGGGGCGAGACCGACCCGCGCTACCACGGTGAGGTCCGCAAGGCCCTGCTGGAGGCCGAGGCCACCCACCGCGCCATCCGGCTCGCCCAGGTCGCGGGCGCCCCGCTGTACGTCGTGCACGTCTCGGCGACGGAGGCGGTCGCCGAGCTGGCGCGGGCCCGGGACGAGGGCCTGAACGTCTTCGGCGAGACCTGCCCGCAGTATCTGTTCCTGTCCACCGACAACCTCGCCGAGCCGGACTTCGAGGGCGCCAAGTACGTGTGCAGCACGCCGCTGAGGCCGAAGGAGCACCAGGCCGCACTCTGGAGGGGACTGCGCACCAACGACCTCCAGGTCGTCTCCACCGACCACTGCCCGTTCTGCTTCGCCGGCCAGAAGGAACTGGGCCGCGGCGACTTCTCCAGGATCCCCAACGGCCTGCCGGGCGTGGAGAACCGCATGGACCTGCTCCACCAGGCCGTCGTCGACGGACACATCTCCCGCCGCCGCTGGATCGAGATCGCCTGCGCGACCCCGGCCCGGATGTTCGGGCTGTACCCGAAGAAGGGCACCATCGCCCCCGGCGCCGACGCCGACATCGTGATCTACGACCCGCACGCCGAGCAGGTCATGTCGGCCGAGACCCACCACATGAACGTCGACTACTCGGCCTACGAGGGCAGGCGCACCACCGGCCGGGTCGAGACCGTGCTCTCGCGCGGCGAACCCGTCATCAGCGAGCGGGAGTACACCGGGCACGCCGGGCACGGCGCCTTCACCCCGCGCTCCACCTGTCAGTACCTCAACTAGGAGTGGCGCCCATGGACTTCGGACTCGTCCTGCAGACCGACCCACCGGCCTCCCGCGTCGTCAGCCTGATGAAACGGGCCGAGCGCAACGGGTTCACGTACGGCTGGACGTTCGACTCCGCCGTGCTCTGGCAGGAGCCGTTCGTGATCTACAGCCAGATCCTGGCCAATACCTCGAAGCTGAAGGTCGGCCCGATGGTCACCAACCCGGGCACCCGCACCTGGGAGGTCACCGCCTCCACCTTCGCCACCCTCAACGACATGTTCGGCAACCGCACCGTCTGCGGCATCGGCCGCGGCGACTCCGCGATGCGGGTCGCGGGCCGCAAACCCAACACACTCGCGCGCATCAGCGAGGCGATGAAGGTCATCCGGGCCCTCGGCCGGGGCGACTCCGCCGACCTCGGCGGCGGCACGGTCGTGAAGTTCCCGTGGATCAAGCCGGGCGCCCGACTCCCCGTCTGGATGGCCGCCTACGGCCCGAAGGCGCTGAAGATGACCGGCGAGGAGGCCGACGGGTTCATCCTCCAGCTGTCCGACCTGTATCTGACCGAGTACATGGTGAAGGCCGTCAAGGACGCCGCCGCAGCCGCCGGACGCGACCCGTCCGAGGTCACCATCTGCGTGGCGGCCCCCGCGTACGTCACCGCCGACGACTCGCCCGAGGCCCTCGCCCACGCCCGCGAGCAGTGCCGCTGGTTCGGCGGCATGGTCGGCAACCACGTCGCCGACCTCGTCGCCAAGTACGGCGAGCACTCCGCCCAGGTCCCCGACGCCCTCACCGACTACATCAAGGCACGGCAGGGCTACGACTACGCCCACCACGGGCGCAGCGGCAACCCGGACACCCAGTTCGTGCCGGACGAGATCGTCGACCGGTTCTGCGTCATCGGGCCGGCCGAGAAACACATCGAGAAGCTGACCGCGCTACGCGCGCTGGGCGTCGACCAGTTCGCGGTGTACGACATGCACGACGCGCAGGAGGCCACCATCGACGCCTACGGCACGCAGGTGATCCCGGCAGTCAACGCCTGAGCCGCCCCGTCGAGTTCACCCCCCACGCCCCTCTTGGTCTCCCCTCCCCGCCACCGGGGAGGGGGCTGGTGCCCGCACGGCCACTCCCGACCCACCTCACCCCGATTGGCCAGCCCATGACCGACACCGCTCCCACGGCCATACCCCTGTCCGGCCAAGTCACCCTCCCCGACGGGCGCGTGGAACTCGCTCCCGGCACCCCGCCGCCCAGTGGTCCGTACGCCAACGAGGACCTGCTCCCGGTCCCGGCCGAGAGACGCACCTGGACCACGTACAACTTCTCCGCCCTGTGGGTCGGCATGGCCCACAACACGGCCTCCTGGACGCTGGCCTCGGGCCTGATCGCCGTCGGCATGGACTGGAAGCAGGCGGTGTTCACCATCGCCCTCGCCAACCTGATCGTGCTGGTACCGATGCTGCTGACGGGGCACGCCGGCCCCAAGTACGGCATCCCCTTCCCGGTGTTCGCCCGAGCCTCCTTCGGGGTGCGCGGGGCCAACCTGCCCGCCGTCGTACGGGCGTTGGTGGCCTGCGGCTGGTTCGGCATCCAGACCTGGATCGGCGGCGAGGCGATCTACTTCCTCGCCGGGAAGCTGATCGGCGACAGCTGGTCGAACGCGGCCCACGTCGGTGGCTACGCCTGGACCATGTGGCTGTCGTTCGCGATCTTCTGGGCGATCCAGGTCGCGATCATCTACCGCGGCATGGACACCATCCGCCGCTTCGAGAACTGGGCCGCGCCCTTCGTGCTCGTCGGCGCCTTCGTGATGCTGTGGTGGATGAGCAGCAAGGCGGGCGGCGTCGGCCCGCTGTTCGACCAGCCCTCCAGGCTCGGCTGGGGCGGGGGCTTCTGGAAGATCTTCTGGCCCTCGTTGATGGGCATGATCGGCTTCTGGTCGACGCTGTCGCTGAACATCCCGGACTTCACCCGCTACGGCAGGAGCCAGAAGGCCCAGACCTGGGGCCAGGCCCTCGGCCTGCCGACGACCATGACCCTCTTCGCGTTCCTGTCCGTCCTGGTCACCTCCGGCTCCCAGGCGGTGTACGGCAAGCCGGTCTGGGACCCGGTCCAGCTGGCGGCGAAGACGGACAACGTGGCCGGACTGCTCTACGCGCTCGTGACGGTCCTGGTGGCCACCCTCTCCGTGAACATCGCCGCCAACCTGGTCTCCCCGGCGTTCGACTTCTCCAACGTGGCGCCCAGGAAGGTGAGTTTCCGCACCGGTGCCCTGATCACCGCGGTCCTCGCCGTCCTGATCTCCCCCTGGAAGCTGTACTCCGACCCGCAGGGCTACATCTTCACCTGGCTCGGCCTGGTCGGCGGGCTGCTCGGCACGGTCGCGGGCATCCTCGTCGCCGACTACTGGCTGCTGCGCCGCACCCGCCTGCACCTCGGCGACCTGTACCGCACCGGCGGCCGCTACTGGTACGCGGGCGGCTGGAACTGGCGCGCGGTCGTGGCCTTCCTGTCCGGCGGCGTCCTGGCGGTCGGCGGCGCCAGCTTCAAGCCCCTGATCGACGGCCGCCCCATCCCCGCCCTGTCCTCCCTGGCCGACTACGGCTGGGCGGTGGGCCTCGGCACCTCCCTGGTGCTCTACCTGGCCCTCACCCTGCTGACCGGCGGCCGCAGGGAGACCGCCGCGTAAGGGAGTCCGGGGGCGGTCAGCCGGACTGCGACTGCCCGCCCCCGAGCGCGCCCACCGCGGCCCGCGCCGCCTGGATGGCCCCCTTGTTGATCTCGTCCGTGCCGGGCGCCTTCTTCGTGTCGAAGTTGCTGCCGTTGTAGGTGACGATCACCAGGGCGTTGGACACCCGGACCATCACCACGCCCTCGCGCGTCTGCTGCTTGTCCTCCGTGGTGAGGTTGACGACGGAGTACGCGCTGTTCCCGAGCCCCGGCACGGCCCCGCCGCCGCTCTTCTCCTTCACCCGCTGCTCGTACTCCTGCGTCGTCTCCTGGTCCGACCCGCTGATCTCGAACGAGACGTCGAGCCAGCGGTAGTCGTAGCCCTTCAGCGCGTTCCAGGAACAGGTGCGGCGCAGTTTGGTGTCCGTGGACGGGATCTCCTTGCCGCTCGTCTTCGCCCCCGGCACCAGGGACTTGACGGTGGCCGCGGACACACTGGTGCAGGGCGAGGGCGCACTGCTGTACGCCTTCGCCGCCGCGGTGGACGACGGGCCGGTGGAGGAAGAAGAGGAAGAAGAGGACTGGCTGGACGAGCTCTGGGCCGTCTGGTGCCCGGCGGTCGCCGACGACGCCGCGGGCCCGGACGTCAGCGCCCAGCCGGCGCAGGCGAGCACCGCGACCGGCGAGATCCGCGCGGTGAGGGCGAGCGGCAGAGGAAGAGAACGCACGGCGCACTTCTCGGGTGGGGGAGGGGGTACGGAAGGGGTCCGCGGGGTGGGCGTGGGACGCCAGTGTCACACGAGTCCCTGTGGGGCGGAAGCGGAAACTCGCAGCGTGCCCGGCCGATCACGGCAGCGCGTTCACGACGTACCACTCTGCCCGTTTTTGCACCTCGAGCCGACGGCGGGCGCCGACTTCGCCGGTACCAGGTGGTGCCCAGCCCCGGCAGCGGCCCAGAGGGTTTCGCCTGCGCGTCATGGCCCGGTGGGGTGCGCCTCCAGCCAGCGGCGGGCGCCGACCTCGCTGGGGTACTCGCGGACGGTGAGCATGCCGGCGCTCCAGCCGACGGCGAACCCGGCCAGCGCCGGCAGGACGGGCGCCGCGAGTACCAGCAGACCGCGGCCGACGTAGGCCAGCCCCGCAGTGCGGCGGACCTCCCCGCTCTTGCGGCTGCGGAACTCGTCCGGCTCGGGCGGATCGAGGAGCTGCCCGCGATGCTGACGCCGCTGCACCACCCATCCCCAGGGCAGGGCCGCGCAGGCCCCGGCAACCTGCGCCCAGTCCCATACCGGGCGCACGCCCGACGGCAGCACCGTGCGGAACCCCGTGTAGAGCTCGACGGCGGCGAAGCACAGAAAGGCCAGCACCGCCAGCATCAGGACGGCCAGACGCACCCGCCGCAGCCAGTAGCCCGTGCCGCGCTCGTACCAGCTGGTGCCCAGCCCGTTGAGGGACGGGATCCGGGCGGGCACACGGGCGTCGGGGGCCTCAGAAGATGCTCGTGATGCCATGCCACACGTCCTCTCCGAGTCGTTTGAAGTCGCCCCCGGTCTTGGACAGTACGTGCCCCGTGCCGGTCAGCACGCCGCCGACCACCCCGTGATCGTGGATGTCCTCGCTCCAGTGCTCGTGGAGGGAGTGGTCGATGATGCCGGTCGCGCCGATCACGACGGCCCCGCCGACCCCGGCCGCCACGGCGACCGGCACATCGAACGGTGCGGCGGCCACGAGGCCCGCCGTGATGGCCGTGCCGGCGGCCAGGCCGGCGATGTTGGCGCCGCCGTCGGTCGCGATCGACCGCTGCCACGACCAGCCCGCGTCATGGTCACTGGACGCCTCCAGCAGCCCGCAGGCGCCGGCCGCGGCGACGTCGAGGACCGGGATCTCCTTCAGGAAGTCCGGCACCTTCTCCAGGCCCTCGCCCGCCCGCAGCAGGTCGGCGGCGTCGGCCAGCTTCACGTTCAGCGCACGGTCGTAGGGAAGTGCGGTGCTGCCGTTCTCGGCGCGGGCGATCGCGTTCTCCAGGTCGTCGACCTTGGTGAGCGCGTCGCGGTAGGCGCTCTTGGCGGGCAGGTCCTTGGGCAGTGCCTCGCCCGCCTTCTGGTACGCCTTGCGCTCCGCCCGGAGTTCCTTCTTGGCGGCCTGTGCCGCGTTCTTGGCGTCGTCGAGCTTCGCGTGGGCCTTCGCGCCGCCGGCTCGGGCGTCCTCGGCGTCGTACGCGTACAGGCCGCGGAGGTAGTCGGCGATGGTGACCTTGTCCCCGGTGGACGCCGCACCGTCCTTCGACGTCACCTGGTCGTACAGGCCCTGCAGCTGCTGCGCCGCCGTCAGCCGCGCGTGCTGGGCGGTGTGCAGGATTTCATCGCGCACCTTGGCGTAGTCGTTCATCGCGGAGATGGTCTTCTGGTCCGCCGCGCTCGGCGGGTCTGCCGTCATGATCGGCTGCGGCGCCCCCGTGGCGTCCGTCGCCACGCCCTTGCCGGCGGCGATGTGCTCCGCGTTCTGCAGGGACGTCTCGCAGGTCGACAGCGCGTCGGCGAGGGTTCCCAGGATCTCGCCCGCCTGATGCACCAGCTCGGCGAAGCCGCCGGCCGTGATCTGGTCCTCGCTCCACTTGCCGCGGAACGTCTGGGCCGCGTCGCCCTTCCAGCTCGCGTCACCCGCCAGCTTCTCGACGGCATTGCTGAGCGGCTTCACCACGCCGTCGAGCTTGTCCTTGGCGTTCTTGTACGTGTTGGCCATCGTGTGCAGGCCGCCGATGTCGCCGCCCACCCAGCTGTCGCCCATCAGTGCCAGTCCTCCGGGGTGAGGTCCTCGAAGAGGCCGTGGACGTCCACGTCGTGCCGGTGGAAGGAGTCACGCGCGTACGCGGCCTTGTCGCCGTGCTCGTCCAGCCGGTCCGCGAGGAGGATGTGCATGCTCTCGATGAGGTCGGCGACCTCCTTGATCGCGCTGTCCAGCCCCGGGTCGCCGCCGCTGACCACGGGCGGTGTCACGTCCGGTTTCAGTTTCCGGTAGTCGTCGGCCTGGTCGTGGAAGGTCTTCGCCAGCGTGGCGAGGTCGTCGTAGATGACCTTGAAGTCGGCCGTCACCGGCGTACCTCCCGTGCGTAGGCGGCCAGGTCCTCCGGCCGCCAGTTGGGTTCCTGGGGTGCGACCACCGGATCCAGCAGTACGGCGACGCCCTGTTCGTCCATGGCCTCGGCCAGGGGGCCGATCGAGGCGGCGACCCACGGCTGTGCCTCGCCGAGCGCCTCGACCAGCTTGTCCAGTGCGGTGAAGGCGAAGGCCACACTGCCGTGGGCCGGGTGGGCGAACAGCTCGCAGACGATGAACGGCACCCGTGCCGGGCGCCCGCTCGTCCCCGTCGACGCGACGGACCTCGGGTGTGCCGGGACGAACACCGGTGTGTGGTAGGGCGGCACACCCGGTTTGGGGCGGGGCCGGCCGTCCTCGGCCGCACTCGTAGGAGGTGCCGCCTCGACGAGGTCCATCAGGTGCGAACGACGTGTGTCCGGTTCCTGCCCCGAGGCAGCGCCTCCCGGCGGATCCGGCTCCACGAAATCGAGCAGGCGTGAACGCATCGGCGCCCCCATCGCCGTCACCTCTTCCCCGTGATTGCGTGGCCGATCGGACCCGACCACCGTAGCCAGCGGTCAAGGGGGCAAATCAGGCCATGTCGGGGCGAGAATGCGGGCGTACACAGAACCCATACGCCCGCTTGGCCGAGGCCAGAACAGCCCTTGACCCATTGCTGAACCAGGGCTTCCGGCCGGTCCGGCCGCTACGGCACCCGTGCCGTCCACTCCGCGGACGTGAACTTCGTCCGCGCCAGCTCCTCAGCGCGCGCCAGCTCCTCGTCCGTGATCTTGCCCGGCGTCAGGCCGTACCGCGCGCGGAACGACTCGATCATCCGGTCGATGACCGCCGCACGCGGCAGACCGGTCTGCCGCCGCAGCGGATCGACCCGCTTCTTCGCGGACCTCGTCCCCTTGTCGGACAGCTTCTCCCGCCCGATGCGCAGCACCTGGACCATCTTGTCGGCGTCGATGTCGTACGACATGGTCACGTGGTGCAGTACGGCGCCAGGGCCCCCGCCGGGACCGACGATCCGCTTCTGCGCCGCGCCCGCGACCTTGCCCTGCTCGGTCGCGATGTCGTTCAGCGGCTGATACCACGCCCGGATGCCCATGTCACCGAGCGCGCCCAGCACCCAGTCGTCCAGGTACGCATAGCTGTCCTGGAAGGACAGGCCCTGGACGAGGGACTCGGGCACCGACAGGGAGTAGGTGATGGTGTTGCCGGGCTCCACGAACATCGCGCCACCGCCGGAGATCCGCCGCACCACCTCGATGCCGTGCCGCGCGGCGCCCTCCGGGTCCACCTCGTTGCGCAGCGACTGGAAGCTGCCGATGATCACCGCCGGGGCGCCCCACTCCCACACCCTGAGGGTCGGCGGTCTCCGGCCCGCGGCGACCTCGGCGGTCAGCACCTCGTCCAGCGCCATGTGCAGCGCCGGCGGCTGCGCGCCCTCGTGGATCAGCTGCCAGTCGTAGTCCGTCCAGTCCGTGGCGTGCGCGAGGGCCCGGCGCACTGCGATCCCCACGGCCTCCGAGGTCAGCCCGTACATCACGGTCCCCGCGGGCAGCGCCGCCTCGATCCGTGCGGCCAGGTCCGTGGCGTCGGTGTCCGCCGGGGCGCCCTCCAGCGCACGGTTCACCGCGTCCAGTGCCTCGTCCGGCTCCAGGAAGAAGTCGCCCGCCACGCGCACGTGCCGCAGCACGCCCTCCACGACGTCCGTGTCCACGACGACGAGCTTGCCGCCGGGCACCTTGTACTCACCGTGCACTGCCTGGACCTCCGTCCCCGCCGCCTCCCGCACGGGATCAACGGTGGAGGAGGCCGCCGTGTTCCCCGGGCGAGGTGAGCCCCGCGGGGGCCGATGTCCCCGGAACGCCCGGGCACCCGGGGCTCATCCGCCTGTCTGCAGGCGGCGCAGGGCTTCCTCGGAGTCGCGGTCGTCGGGCAGGTAGGCCAGGAAGTGGTGACCGGGCTCGTCCACGGCGGCCAGCTTCACGTACCGAAGGCGCAGTTCGCCCACGGCCGGGTGCCGGAAACGGCGGACCGAGGGCTGGAATCCGGCTGTCTCCCGGCGCTCGTACCAGCGGGCCGCGTCGCCGTCTGACAGCAGCTCGCCGATGAGTTCGGCGAACCGCGGATCGTTGGATCGGCGAGCCGCCCGGGACCGGAACTGGCCGAGCAGGGCGCGGGCCTCGTGTTCCCAGTCGGCGAGCAGGGCGCGGGCCGGTGGCCAGCGGAACACCAGCCAGAGGAGGTTGCGCTGCTTGGGGTGCAGCCGTGCCGGGTCGGTCAGCAGCGCGGCGTACCCGGCGTTCCATGCCAGCAGGTCCCAGCACGGGTCGAGCACCACGGCGGGGTTTGGTGTCATGGACTGCACCAGGGTGAGCAGGTTGCGCGACACCCAGGTGGGGGCGTCGGTGGGCGGCCCGCTCTCCTCCATGAACGACAGGACGTGCGCGGTTTCCGCGGCGTCCAGCCGCAACACCCGCGACACCGCGCGCAGTACCTGCTCCGAGGTGCGCACCCGACCCTGCTCCAGCCACGTGTACCAGGAGACGCTGAGGCCGGCGAGCTGCGCGACCTCGGCGCGCCGCAGCCCCGGTGTCCGGCGGCCCGGGGCGTCCGACAGGCCCACGTCCTTCGGCGTCAGCCGTTCACGGCGGGACCGCAGGAAGGCCCCCAGCTCACGGCGGGGGGACTCGCCCGGCGGTGCCGGCGAGGAACCGTGGTCCGCAGTGGGCGGTGCGCAGGTGTCCAGGGGTGACAGCCTGCCGCGCGTCATGGTGCCTCTTCTCCGGACGGCGGGCGTCCCCCCGGTCGCGGGCGCCCTCTTGCGATGCTGCCGTCACCAGGCGCGATGCCGAACCGGCAGGCTGTGAGTGATGGTAATAGCCAGCGGTCTCCGCCCCGAGGGGCCCGGTGCTGAACTGGTGGCGGACCGCATCCGCCCAGGATCGGTCCGTCTCTGTCACCTGTTCTCGTCGAACCCGCTCGGAAGGGAGCGTCCACCCCGTGACCACCACCGCGTCGACACCGGTGACGGCCTTGCCCACGTCCTCCTTGCGGCTGTTGCGCACCGCTGGATTCGCCAGCAACTTCGACCGCTTCTGTATCGCGCCCATGCTGGTTCTGATCGGCCCCCGGCTCGGGGCCCCGCTCCCCACCGTGGTGCTGGCCGCGAGCGGCTACTACCTCACCTACGGGCTGATGCAGCCGGTGTGGGGAGTGGCCAGCGACCGGTGGGGGCGCGTCTGGGTGATGCGGGTGTCGCTCACCGGCGCGGCTCTGGCCGCGCTGGCCTCGGCTCTCGCTCCCGACGCTCCCGTGCTGATCGGGGCCCGCGCCCTGGCCGGCGCGTTCTTCGCCGCTTCCATCGCCGCCTCCTTGACGTACGTGGGCGACACGGTGCCCGCCGCGATACGGCAGCGCCCCCTGAGCGAGCTGATGACCGCGTTCGCGCTGGGCACCGCCGTGGCGACGGTCGTCGCCGGGGCGCTGGCGCACTACCTCGCGTGGCGTTTGGTGTTCGCGCTGCCCGGCATCCTCGCCGCCTACCTGGCGGTGGCCCTGCGCCGCCTGCCCGAGCCCGAGCGGGCCCCCTCCGGATCACTGCTGGCGCCCTTCCGCGTGGTCCTGTCCTCGCCGTGGCAGTGGTACGTGATGGCGGTGGCGATGCTGGAGGGGGCGGTGCTCCTCGGCTTCCTGACCTACCTGGCCCCGGCCCTGGAGGCGCGCGGAGTTCCCACCACCCTGGCCGGCGCGGTCGCGGCCCTGTACGGGGTCGGTTCCACGGCGGCGGCACAGGTCGTCAAGCGGCTCGTCGGGCAGTGGTCTCCGGCGGGCCTGATCGTGGCCGGTGGGGTGCAGATGGCTGTGGCATACCTGCTCGCCGGGTACAGCCAGTCCACCGGGACGCTCGTCGCGGTCGCCCTGCTCCTCGGGGGTGGCTGGTCCTTCATGCACTCCACGATCCAATCGTGGGCCACGGCGCTGTCCCCGACGGCCCGTGCGACCGGCGTGGCCATGTTCGGTGTTGCCCTGTACGTGGGCAGCGCCGTGGCCAGCGGGCTGGCGGCCTCCACCGCTCAGGCGCACGACTACCGGCCCCTGTTCTGGCTGGCGGCGCTCCTGACCGTGCCCCTGACGACGGCCGCGGCGGTGGGCCGGGCACGCTGTCGCTGAGGGGCGGTCCGGTACGTCGGCCGCGCAGGCCGTGACCCGAGAACGCGTCCGGAACGGGCGACCCGCCCCGGGAGGCTGCGTCGGACACCCGACGGCACCCGCGCGCCGCCGCGGTGCGCCGGCCGCGCCCGGTGATAGTGCCGCCGGGCGGCGCCTCGGTACTCTGCCGGCTGATCGAGCCGACCGGAGCCGAGCTCGAACTCCCCGGAGGTGAGGGATGCAATTCACCACCCGACCCACGCTTCAAGGATCCTTCGGCATGGTGTCCTCCACCCACTGGCTGGCCTCCCAGTCGGCGATGGCGGTCCTGGAGGACGGCGGCAACGCCTTCGACGCCGCCGTTGCCGGCGCGTTCGTGCTGCACGTGGTGGAGCCACACCTCAACGGGCCGGCCGGCGAGGTGCCGATCCTGCTCGCGCCGGCCGGCGGCGAGGTGCGCGTGCTGTGTGGTCAGGGCGTGGCCCCGGCCGGCGCCACCGTCGCCCACTACCGGGGCCTCGGACTGGACCTCGTACCCGGCACCGGACCGCTCGCGGCCGCCGTGCCCGGCGCCTTCGACGCCTGGCTGCTGCTCCTGCGCGACCACGGCACGAAGTCCCTGGAGGACGTGCTGAAGTACGCCGTCGGATACGCCGAGGACGGGCACCCGCCCGTGGAGAAGCTCGGCGCGACCGTGGAGACCGTACGGGAGCTGTTCGAGACCGAGTGGACCTCGTCGGCCGAGGTGTACCTGCCCGGCGGCCGGGCGCCCCGGCCCGGTGAACGCTTCCGCAACCCCGCGCTCGCCGCCACCTGGAAGCGGCTGCTGGCCGAGACCGCGGGCAGCGGGGACCGGGAGGCGCGGATCGACGCCGCGCGCCAGGTGTGGCGTGCCGGCTTCATCGCCGAGGCGCTCGTGCGGCAGGCCCGGCGGCCCACGACGGACACCAGCGGCGCACGGCACACCGGCACGCTCACCGAGGCCGACCTCGCCGGCTGGTCGGCCACCTACGAGACCCCGGTGACCTACGACTGGAACGGCTGGACCGTGTGCAAGGCGGGCCCCTGGAGCCAGGGCCCCGCCCTCCTCCAGCAGCTCGCCCTGCTCCCGCCCGAGCTCCCCGCCTACGGTTCCGCCGAGTACGTCCACCTGCTGATCGAGGGCTGCAAGCTCGCCATGGCCGACCGCGAGGCCTGGTACGGGGACGCGGCCGAGGTGCCGGTCGCCGAGCTGCTGTCGGACGACTACAACGCCGGACGGCGGGCCCTGGTCGGCGCCAAGGCCTCCTTCGAGCTGCGGCCCGGCAGCCCCGGCGGACGCACCGCGCGGCTGCCGGCGCAGGCGTGCGCGCGCGTGGAGACCGGCGACCGCGGCTTCGACCCGATGGGCGCCGGTGAACCGACGGTCGCGGAGCTCCCCGGCGAGCCGCAGGTGGCCGCCGACGGCACGACCCGCGGCGACACCTGCCACCTGGACGTCGTCGACCGCTGGGGCAACATGATCGCGGCAACGCCCAGCGGCGGCTGGCTGCAGTCCAACCCGGTCGTGCCCGAGCTGGGCTTCCCGCTCGGCACCCGCCTGCAGATGACCTGGCTGGAGGAGGGCCTGCCGAACTCCCTCACCCCCGGCCGCCGCCCGCGCACCACCCTCACCCCGTCCGTCGCGTTGCGCGACGGGGTGCCTGTCCTGGCGTTCGGTACGCCGGGCGGCGACCAGCAGGACCAGTGGCAGCTGCACTTCTTCCTCGCCGTCGCCCTGCGTGCCCCGGTCCGCGGCGGCCTCGACCTCCAGGGCGCGATCGACGCCCCGAACTGGCACAACGACAGTTTCCCCAGTTCCTTCTACCCGCGCGGCCGCCGCCCCGGCAGCGTCACCGTGGAGTCCCGCATGGACGCCGAGGTGGTCGAGGAACTGCAGCGGCGCGGCCACGACGTCACCGTCGGCCCCGCCTGGTCCGAGGGACGCCTGTGCGCGGTGGCCCGCGACCCGGAGACCGGCGTGCTCTCGGCGGCGGCGAACCCGCGCGGGCTGCAGGGGTACGCCGTCGGCCGCTGACTGATCATGCGGCACCTGTTCTTCATCCGGATTCCACCCGCCGTGTACCGGGCGGGCGGGGATTGTCAGTGGGACGTGCTCTCATGGAGGCATGATCGAAGCAATGACGGAAACCATCGAAGAGTTTCTCGCCCGCTGCTCGGCCGACGTGGAGGAGGCGGTCCGCAAGGCGGCCGCGGCCGAGATCCTGCCCCGCTTCCGCCGCCTGGCCGAGCACGAGGTGGACCAGAAGAGCGGCCCCCACGACCTGGTCACGGACGCCGACCGGCTCGCCGAGCTGCGGCTCACCGCGGACCTCGGCGCCCTGCTGCCCGGCTCGGTCGTCGTCGGCGAGGAGGCGGTGCACGCCGACCCGGCGACCTACGCCGCGCTCCAGGGCGAGGCACCGGTCTGGATCGTCGACCCGGTCGACGGCACCCGCCAGTTCGTGCACGGCGACGACGGGTTCTGCACCCTGGTCGCCCTCGCCCACCGCGGCGTCGTCCTCGCGTCCTGGACCTACGCCGCGGCGCGCGACCAGCTCGCCACCGCGGTCCGCGGCCAGGGCGCCTTCCTCGACGGCGAGCGGCTGTTCGCGGGCCCGCCCGTGCCCGGCCGGGACCTCGCCGTCGCCACGTCCCACCCGGACTACACCACCGACGAGCAGAAGCGCGCGCTGCGCGCCCTGTGGACCGACGGCCTCACCCCTCGCCCCTGCGGTTCGGCGGGCCTTGAGTATCTCGCCATCGCCCGGGGTGAGTTGGACGCCGTCGCCTTCTCCTGGGAGGCGGCCTGGGACCACGCGGCCGGCCTGCTCCTGGTCGAGGAGGCGGGCGGCACGCACCTCACCCGCGCCGGCGAGCCGTTCCGCGTGACCGGCGGCAACGCCCTGCCGTTCACCGCGGCCCGCGACACGGCGACGGCCCGCCGGGTGGTGGACCTGCTGCGCACGTCGGCCTGAAACGGCGAGGCGCCCCGCCCGGCCGGCGCTCATCGGCAGCAGCTGGTGGGCACGTCCGCAGTGGCGGACGGCCTGCAGGCCACGGTGGCTCTGTGGGCGCGGCGACGGCGACTTCCAAGGGTCGCGGGGCTGTGTCGATGTGCCGCTTCCGCCCGCGAAGGTGTCCGGTCACCCGGCCCCTGGCCACGGGGTCACCGGGCGCCCGGCCACCCAGCGTGCCCACAGCGCCACCCAGCGCTGACCCTCCGGTCATCCGGCCCCCGGCCACCCGGCCCGAGGGACTGTCAGTCCTCCGGCATATCCTGATCCTGAGTGGCCAATCGGCTGACGAAGGGGTCCTAAGGTGCCGTCGATGCTCGATGCGGTCGTGGTGGGTGCGGGACCGAACGGACTGACCGCTGCCGTGGAGCTGGCCCGCCGTGGCTTCTCCGTCGCGCTGTTCGAGGCGAAGTCCACCGTGGGCGGCGGCGCCCGCACCGAGGAACTGACCCTGCCCGGCTTCCGGCACGACCCGTGCTCGGCCGCCCACCCCCTGGGCGTCAACTCGCCGGCGTTCCGCGCCCTGCCCCTCGACCGCTACGGCCTCCAGTGGCTGCACTCCGAGCTGCCGATGGCACATCCCTTCCCCGACGGCACCGCGGCCGTGCTGTCCCGTTCGGTGGCCGAGACGGCCGCCTCCTTCGGACCACGGGACGCGGGCGCGTACCGCAGACTGATCGAGCCGTTCCTCGCCCACTGGGACACCCTTGTAGGGGACTTCATGTCCCTGCCACTGACCGCCCTGCCGCGCGACCCCGTCACCCTGGCCCGGTTCGGCCTGGCCGGGCTGCCGCCGTCCACCTGGCTGCTGCGCCGCTTCAAGGACGAGCGGGCCAAGGCCCTGTTCGCCGGACTGGTCGCCCATGTGATCGCACCGCTGAACGGCCTGGCCACCGGCGCCGTCGGCCTGGTCTTCGCCCTGTCCGCGCACGCCCGCGGCTGGCCGGTGCCCCGTGGCGGCTCCCAGGCCATCTCCGATGCGCTCGCCGCCTACCTGAAGGACCTGGGCGGCGCCGTGCACACCGACTACGAGGTCAAGCGTCTGGACGACCTGCCCCCCGCGCGGGCGTACGTCTTCGACACCTCGCCCACCGCGCTGGCCCGCATCGCCGGCTTCGGCGACCACTACGCGCACTACCGCTACGGCCCGAGCGTCTTCAAGATCGACTACGCGCTGGACGGCCCCGTGCCCTGGACCGCGCCCGAGGCCCGCACCGCCACGACCGTGCAGATCGGCGCGAGCAAGGACGAGATCTCCACCGCCCTGCGCGCCGCCTCCCGCGAGGGGCGTGCCCCCGCCCGACCGTTCCTGATCACCGTGCAGCCCAGCATCGTCGACCCGACCCGCGCCCCCGAGGGCAAGCAGGTCTTCTGGGCGTACGGCCATGTCCCGAGCGGCTGGTCCGGCGATCTCACCGACGCCATGGAACGCCAACTGGAGCGCTTCGCCCCCGGTTTCCGCGACCGCGTCCTCGCCCGCGCCGTCGCCGGCCCCGCCGAGCTGGCCGCCCACAACGCCAACTACGTCGGCGGCGACATCGCCTGCGGCGCGGCATCCGGACTCCAGCTGCTGCTGCGCCCCAGACTGTCCCTGTTCCCGTACCACACCCCCCATCCGGCCGTGTTCATCTGCTCCTCGGCCACGCCGCCGGGACCCGGCGTGCACGGTATGTCGGGGCACAACGCGGCCAAGGCCGTATGGCGAAGACTGAGGCAGCAGACATGACCACCATCACCCTCGTCCAGGGCGACATCACCCGGCAGAGCGCCGACGCGATCGTCAACGCGGCCAACTCCTCCCTCCTCGGCGGCGGCGGAGTCGACGGCGCGATCCACCGGCGCGGCGGCCCCGCCATCCTTCAGGAGTGCCGCGCCCTGCGTGCCTCCCTGTACGGCAAGGGCCTGCCCACCGGCCAGGCGGTCGCCACGACGGCCGGTGAACTCGACGCCCGCTGGGTCATCCACACGGTGGGCCCGGTGTACAGCCAGAGCGAGGACCGCTCCGACCTGCTCGCCTCCTGCTACCGCGAGTCCCTGAAGGCCGCCGACGAACTCGGCGCCCGCACGGTCGCGTTCCCGGCCGTCTCCACGGGCGTGTACCGGTGGCCGATGGAGGACGCGGCCCGGATCGCGGTGGAGACGGTCAGGAACACACCGACGGCTGTCGAGGAAGTGTGCTTCGTCCTCTTCGACGAGCGGGCGTACGACGCTTTCGCTCGCCAAGTCGGCTGAGCCGCACCTGCGGTTGGTCCGGCTCGGGCCCCACTGCGGGGCCTCCGTCCCGGCGGAGACGCGCCGCGAGGAGCCGCCGTCAGGACAGTTCGCGCAGTGTCCGGCCGAGCACCGCCACGCCCTCCGCGATGGCGCCCGGTGCGGTCGCCGCGTAGCCGAGGACAAGGCCCGGCGGGCCGGGCAACTGGCGGTGCCAGGACAGGGGTTGGCACTTCACGCCGCGCTCCAGCGCGGCGGCGGCCACCTCGGTGTCGGGTACGTCCGCGGCACAGGTGACCGTCAGATGCAGGCCCGCCGCGGCGCCGTGCACCCTCCCGCCGGGCAGATGCTCGGCGAGGGCGGCGATCATCGCGTCCCGGCGGGTGCGGTGCCGGCGCCGCAACAGCCGCAGGTGGCGTTCCAGTCCGCCCGAGTCCATCAGCCGGGCAAGAACCAGCTGCGGCAGCACCGCGTTGCCCAGGTCGTTGAAGCGCTTGGCGTCGATGAGAGCGGCGCGATGGCGGGGCGGGGCCAGCAGCCAGCCGATGCGCAGTGCCGGCGCGAGCAGCTTCGACACGCTGCCCATGTAGCACACCCGGTCGGCCAGCAGCGCCCGCAGTGCGGGGACCGGCGGGCGGTCGTAGCGGTGCTCGGCGTCGTAGTCGTCCTCCAGGATCAGCCCGCCGTCGCGGGCCCAGGCCAGCAGCTCACGCCGGCGCTCGCCGCTGGTCACCACGCCGGTCGGGAACTGGTGGGCGGGCGTGAGCAGCACGGCACGGGCGCCGGTCGCGCGCAGCGCGTCCACCCGCACGCCGTCGGCGTCGACCGGCACCGGCGGGGTCGTCAGGCCCCCGTTGTGCAGGTGCTGACGGGCGCCGAGCGAGCCCGGGTCCTCCACCGCGACGGCGTCGATGCCGTCCGCCCGCAGCACCGGGTGCAGCAGCGTGAGTGCCTGGGCGGTGCCCGCGACGATCAGCACCTCGTCCGGATCCGCCCGCACGCCCCGCATCCGCGCCAGCCACCCGGCGACGGCCCGCCGCAGCGCCGGGGCACCGCGGGGGTCGCCGTAGCCGAGGTGCTCGGCGGACAGCTCCGCCAGTACGGCGCGCTCGGCGCGCAGCCAGGCGGTACGCGGGAAGGTGGCGAGGTCCGGCTTTCCGGGAGTGAAGTCGACGGCGGCCGGGGCGTTGCGCAGCGCGTCGAAGACGTCGGCACCGGGGGCGTGGCAGAAGGGAGTTGCGGGCGGCCCACCGGAGGGCGGCGTGCCGGGGATGCGCCGGGACCGTGTGCCCGGCATGTCCGGCGACCAGGTCCCCGGCGGGGGCGTGCCGGGCGCCGCAGAGGTACCGGGGAGCGGCCTGCGGAGTGGGGCCCGCGCCGGTCCGCCGGGCGCCTCACTCCGCTCCCGGCTCCGGTGTCCGGACCCGGCGCCCGACGGACGGAACGGTGCCGCGACCACCACCGTGCCCCCGCGTCTGCGGCCCTCCACGTGGCCGTCCTCGGCGAGCCGGCGGTACGCCTCCGTGATCACCCCGCGCGAGACGCGCAGTTCGGCGGCCAGCACCCGGGTGGGCGGGAGCCTGCTGCCGACGGCCAGGCGACCGTCCGCTATCGCCTCCCGCAGCCGGCCGGCCAGCCACTCCGCCTTCCCGCCGACGGGCAGCTCCCCGGCCGCCAGCTGCAGGAAGTCCGAGCCCCGGCCCGGGAGTTCGCCCGCCACGGCACCCGTCCCTCGCTCCTCGTCCACCCTGCCGATGCCGTCATGCACCCGCGCTCAGCCGCCGAACGTGAAGTAGGGCGCCGGCCGGGTGAGCACGGCCGACTCCGTGACGGCTCCGACGGCTCCCCAGTGCGCCGCCACCTCCTCCTCGACCGTCTTCAGCAGCTCGGGCACGATCTCCGCGCCGCCGTGGTGCATGGCCTCCGCCACCACCAGCACCCGGCGGGTCTGCTCGCCGACCGACGAGTGGCCGCTCTGCCGGTGGGTCCAGCGCCGGGCGTGCGCCCGCCCAGCGGAGTCGACGAAGGTCACCTCGCCGGGCGCGGGACGCTCGACGCCCCCGCCGAACGCCGTGTACGTCTCGTCGCCCCCGGCCGGCCGCACCTCCAGCAGCGGACCGGCGATCCGGTCCACGTCCAGGACCGCCACCGGGATCGCGTACGCCACCGACAGCGCGTTGCACAGGTCGACCAGCGGATGGATGCGCGGCAGAGCCCCCTGCTTCCGCAGTCGGCGCAGCAGCGACTCCGAGGCACACCGGTACTGCGTCGGCTTCACCCCCAGCCGGCTGAACGCCCGCCGCCAGGCCAGTACTTCGGGGAACTCGCCCTCGGTGGTGCCGGCCAGCCGGGAGCGGGCACGGGCGGTGTACTCGGCGGCGCGCGGCCCGGTGTCCACGCCGGGGCCGACACCGGTGGCGTACAGCGCGCCGGAGGCCAGTTCGGGGAACGTGGCCCAGATGGTGTCCGCGTGCCGGAATCGCATGGTCAGGGACCTCCTCGGGTTCGGGAGCACCACTCTGCCGCTGTCATGGTCCGCTTGCCAGGGCCAAAGCCGTCCCGTGTCACCGGTCCATAACCGCGGCGCGGGCACCGGCTCCGCCCCCGGGAGCGGTGGACGACGTCTGGACGAGCAGCCCGTGCGCCATCGCGGGGACGTCCGGGTCGAGCGTGAACACGCTGCGGAACCGGACGCCAACGCCGAGCCGGTAGCCGTACGGGTTGGTCACCGAGGAGGCGGTCGCGGTCAGGCCGGCGGGCCGGACGAGCGCGGGCAGCGGCACCGGCAGGGTCAGCCGGTCGCCGCGGCGGCTCGCCCGGCGTACGGCGGGCACCCCGCAGCCGGCGGTACCACAGCAGGCCGAGGCCCGCCCCGCCTCCCGTGGTCAGCGCGACCGCGTGGCCCTCGTCCCCCCGAGCGGCGGCCCGCCCCAAGGTCGCGCCCCGGCCCACCCCGGGCCGAGGCCTCCGTGGCCCGCGTGACATCATCGGCCGGGGTCCTGGACGCCGTCGTACGAGGAGCACGATGAACCCCGCTCTCACCGCCACCCCGGCGGTCGGTACCGCGCTGCTGGACGATTTCTCGCTGGAGATGACCGGCAAGGACGTGGCCCGCCTGGAGGAGGCGCACGGCAGCATCCCGCGGGGCACCCGGATCAACATCACCTTCCTCGCCGGGGAGGACCTCCGCATGCGGCTGGATGCGGCCCGCGCGGTCAAGCGCCTCGGCTTCGTCCCCGTACCCCACATCTCCGCGCGCCGGCTGCCCTCCCGCGCCGCCCTGGAGGAGTTCCTGTCCGGGCTGGCCGAGGACGGCACCGCCGAGAACGTCTTCGTCGTCGGCGGAGACCCCGCCCGCCCCGAGGGCCCCTACCCGGACGCCCTCACCGTCCTGCGCACCGGCCTGCTCCAGGCCCACGGCGTCCGGCACGTCGGCATCAGCGGCTACCCGGAGGGCCACCCGGCGATAGCCGAGGGCACCCTGTGGTCCGCGCTCACCGACAAGGCGGACGCCCTCGGGGCGCACCCGTTCGGCGGCGATGTCATCACCCAGTTCGGCTTCGACGTCGACCCCGTCCTGCGCTGGCTGGAGGCCGCCCGCGCCCGGGGCGTGCACCTGCCCGTCCGCATCGGCGTGCCCGGACCGGCGGGCGTACGCCGGCTGCTCGGCTACGCCACCCGGTTCGGCGTCGCCACCAGCGCCTCCGTGGCCCGCAAGTACGGCTTCTCGCTGACCAACCTCATGGGTACGACCGGCCCCGACCGCTTCCTGCACGCGCTCGCCCACCGCTACGACCCCGAGCGGCACGGCGCGGTGAAGGTGCACTTCTACACGTTCGGCGGGCTGCGCCACACCGCCGAGTGGATCGACGCGTTCCGGCAGACCGCCTTCACCACGCCCGCCCGGTGAGGCAGCGGCGGTCAGGTCCCCGTCGTCGGCGGACCCGGCCGACGGGGGAACCGAAGCGCTCCGGCAGATTGGCGCACAGTTCCTCGTGCCCGCCGCACCGGTACACCGCGCGCGGTGACGCGGGCCGCGCGCCCGACGGCGCGGCAGCCGTCGCCGCGGGCGTGGCGACCCGGGGAGCAGCAGGGCGGACAGGTGGGGCGACGGTACGAGCGGCTCGCCCCACCGCCTGCCACGGATCGGATCGGCACTTCACCAGGCCCGCGGACGCTGGTGTCGGATTTCCGCCAGCGTTCGCCGTCCCGGGTGGCGGATGCTGGAGGCATGCAGACAGCGACGCACCTCGACCGGGAGCACTGCGTACGTGCCGTGCAGTCCAAGGACGCGCGGTTCGACGGGTGGTTCTTCACGGCCGTCCTGACCACCCGGATCTACTGCCGGCCCAGCTGTCCCGTCGTCCCGCCCAAGCCGGAGAACATGACGTTCTACCCGAGCGCGGCCGCCTGCCAGCAGGCCGGGTTCCGGGCCTGCAAGCGCTGCCGCCCGGACACCAGCCCCGGCTCCCCGGAGTGGAACCAGCGCGCCGACCTGGTGGCCCGCGCCATGCGGCTCATCGTCGACGGTGTCGTGGACCGCCAGGGCGTGCCCGGACTCGCCGACCGGCTCGGTTACAGCACCCGCCAGGTGGAGCGGCAGCTGCTCGCCGAACTGGGCGCGGGTCCCCTCGCGCTCGCCCGCGCCCAGCGCGCCCAGACCGCGCGGCTGCTCATCGAGACCACCCCGCTGCCCATGGCGGAGATCGCCTTCGCGGCCGGTTTCTCCTCCATCCGCACCTTCAACGACACCGTCCGTGAGGTCTTCGCCCTGACCCCGAGCGAGCTGCGCGCCCGCGCGCCGCGGTCCGGGGCCGGCACGCCGGGCGTGCTGAGCCTGCGGCTGCCGTTCCGCGCCCCGCTCAACCCGTCCAACCTCTTCGGCCACCTCGCCGCAACCGCCGTACCCGGCGTCGAGGAGTGGCTCCCCCACTGCCTGAACGGCGCGGGAGGTACCCCCACCGGCGCGTACCGGCGCACGCTGCGCCTGCCGTACGGCCACGGGATCGTCTCGCTCACGCCGTGCCCCGACCACATCGCCTGCCGCCTCACCCTCAGCGATCTGCGCGACCTGCCCGTGGCGATCAGCCGCTGCCGCCGCATGCTCGACCTGGACGCCGACCCCGTCGCCGTCGACGACCGGCTGCGCACCGACCCGCTGCTCGCGCCCCTGGTCGACAAGGCGCCCGGCCGCAGGGTGCCGCGCACGGTCGACGAAGCCGAGTTCGCCGTCCGCGCCGTACTCGGACAGCAGGTCTCCACGGCCGCCGCCCGCACCCACGCGGCCCGCCTGGTCACCGCGCACGGCAAGCCCCTGGACGACCCCGAGGGCGGCCTCACGCACCTGTTCCCCTCTCCCGAGGCCCTCGCCGCCGTGGACCCCGAGACCCTGGCGATGCCCCGCACCCGGCGCACCACCTTGACCACGCTGGTCCGCGAACTCGCCGACGGCAGCCTCCACTTGGGTGTCGAGTCCGACTGGGCCGAGGCCCGCGCCCGTCTCCTCTCCCTGCCCGGCTTCGGACCGTGGACGGTCGACGTCATCGCCATGCGGGCCCTCGGCGACCCCGACGCCTTCCTCCCCACCGACCTCGGCATCCGGCGCGCCGCCCAGGAGCTGGGCCTGCCGGGTACCCCGGCCGCGCTCACCGCCCGCGCCGAGGCCTGGCGCCCCTGGCGGGCGTACGCGGTGCAGTACCTGTGGGCGACCGACAGCCACCCCATCAACTTCCTTCCTGTGTGAGGATCTTCTCGATGAAGCAGCACACCGTCATCGACAGCCCCTACGGTCCCCTCACCCTCGTCGCCGACGACGGCGTCCTGTGCGGCCTCTACATGACCGACCAGCGCCACCGCCCGCCGGAGGAAACCTTCGGCAGCCCGGACGACACGCCCTTCGCCGAGGCCGAGGACCAGCTGGCGGCCTACTTCGCGGGCGAGTTGACCGAGTTCAGCCTCGAACTCCGCCTGAACGGAACCCCGTTCCAGCGCAGCGTCTGGAACCAGCTGACCCGCATCCCCTACGGCGAGACCCGCTCCTACGGCGAACTCGCCGACGCCCTCGGCAACCCCAAGGCGTCCCGCGCGGTGGGCCTTGCCAACGGCAGGAACCCGATCGGCATCATCGTGCCCTGCCACCGGGTCATCGGCGCGGCCGGCGACCTCACCGGATACGGCGGCGGCCTTGACCGCAAGCGCCGGCTGCTGGACTTCGAGCGCGGTACGGCCCTGTTCTGAGCCTGCGTTGTCTTTGTGCAGCCGTTGCACCGGGCGTCCGGCTGTCTCAAACCTGCCACAAACGCGGTGCGACCCGACCCGCTGACACCTCCAGTCGATCTCCATGCGTAGGGTCTTGGGAATCCGTTTACTCTTCCCAGGAGGTTCTCATGGAGTTCAGCTCTGTGTCCCCTACCCGTCGAGGACTTCTGAGTACCGGCGCGGGCGCCTCACTCGCCGCGCTCGGTCTCGGATTCAGCGCCCAGAGCGCATCCGCCGCGGTGAGCACGACCAAGCGTTTCGACCTGGCCAAGCCCTCCTACGACCTGTTCCGCGACAAGGTGCTGCACAGCAAGCGCGTCCAGCAGAGCTTCGCCTTCGACTCGGCCAACAAGCGCCTGTTCGTGGCCGCCAAGCGCTCCGGCAGCCCTGAGTCGGCCGGCGACCTGTGCATCAGCCAGCTCGACTTCCACGGCAACTACAAGTCGTACATGCACCTCAACGGCTTCGGCCACGGCGTCTCCTTCGGCGTTCGCGCGATCGGCGGCGCCAGCTGGCTGTGGATCGAGTGCGAGGCCAACAAGAACGGTTTCGGCACCAAGCTCGCCTTGATCAAGTACCGGCCGGGCACCACCCTCGACGCGTCCTCCACCAGCTTCGGCAGGTTCCAGCCGATCGCCGGCGCCTCGGAGTACACCTGCTCCATCGACCCGGTGTACCAGCGCATGATCGTCCGCTACCACAAGGACGGCGCCAAGCACATCGCCATCTACAAGCTCTCCGACACCGACAGGGGCGACTTCAGCCGGCCGCTCGTCAAGTTCACCCCGCCGGCGATCTCCGGCACCCCGCAGGGCTACACGCTGTACGGCTCGTACATGTACTTCCAGACGGGCGACCACTACTCGTCCACCAACAAGGCTCCCGGCAACACCAAACTCACCAGCATCAATGTGAACACCGGCAGGATCGCTCAGGGTCCGGTCCTCACCAAGGCCGGCTCCACCCTGCACTGGCGCGAGCCCGAGGGCCTCGCCGTCTACCGCACCGACGCGGGCGAGGCCCGCCTCTTCATCGGCTTCGCCACCGGCGACGAGGGCGACCGCCGCTCCAGCATCTTCTACAAGAAGGACCTGGTCTGACAGGGAGGTTGAGCGACACGGCGGTCGAGCTTCTCCGCCTCCGGATCCCGCCGCCACAGGCCGTTCGGCCCGCGGTGGTCCGGGATGCCGCAGTCGCACGGCATCGGTGGCTGTAACAGGGCTCCGACCTGTGTGTTCGCCCCTTCCAGCGGCATCTTGCACGGTCAACCCGAATGGCGGCCGGGAGGCCCGATGCCGCGTTGGCAGTGCTTCGGGGCTGTGAAACGCTGGATTTATGGCATTCACGTCCGGTATCTGCACATCGATCTCGAACGGATGAGGCCGACTGCCTCGCGGGAGTCCCCGAGGTTCCGGACTCCCGTTCGGGACAAGGAACAGCCATGACGACGACGACCGACCACGCCCAGCACAGTGATCCCACCTTGTACCGCACTCCGGCGGACGCCGTCGCGGCACCCCCGGAGAAGCTCGCCTATGTCGTCGGTTTCGACCCGGCCGCACAGCGCGCGGACGCGTTGTTCACCGTCGGTACCGACCCCGAATCCCCTGGCTACGGCCGTGTGGCCTCCCAGAGCGAACTCCCCGGCCGGGGCAACGAACTGCACCACTTCGGCTGGAACGCCTGCTCGAGCGCGCTGGCGCATGCCGGTCATCATCACGCTGCGCGGCGCTACCTCATCGTCCCGGGACTGCGCTCCTCCCGGCTGCACGTCTTCGACACCGGCCCCGATCCCGCCCGCCCACGCCTGGTCAAGGTGGTCGAGCCGGAAGAGCTGGCCGCCAAGGCAGGATATTCGCGGCCCCACACACTCCACTGTGGCCCTGACGGAGTGTTCCTGTCCTGCCTGGGCGGCGCGGACGGTGCGGACGGACCCGGCGGCGTCGCGCTGCTGGACCACGAAACCTTCGACGTGCTGCGTGCCTGGGAGAGCGACCGCGGACCGCAGCGGTTCGCCTACGACCTCTGGTGGCATCTGAGCCAGAACATCGCCATGACCAGCGAGTGGGGGTCCCCCTCGATGTTCGAGAACGGCCTTGTCCCCGAACTGCTGCTGGATCGCCAGTACGGCCACTCACTGCACTTCTGGGAGCTGGACTCCGGCCGGCACCTGCAGCGCGTCGATCTGGGGGACGAGAACCAGATGGTGCTGGAGCTGCGTCCCGCGCACGACCCCGAGGCAACGTGGGGGTTCGCGAACACCGTGGTCAACGTGGAGGATCTGTCGGCGTCCGTGTGGTTGTGGAATCGGGAGGGCGAGGACTTCGTGGTCCGCGAGGTGATCACGATCCCCGCCGAGCCCGCGCACACGCAGGACCTGCCCCCGGCGCTCCAGCCCTTCGGCGCCGTGCCGCCGTTCATCACCGATATCGACCTGTCGGTGGACGACCAGTGGCTGTACGTATCCGCATGGGGAACCGGCGACCTGCTCCAGTACGACGTGAGCGACCCGTTCCGTCCGACGCAGACCGCGTCCGTGCGTCTCGGCGGCGTCGTCGGCCCACAGCCGCATCCCGCCGAGCCGGACGTTCCGCTCACCGGCGGAGCGCAGATGGTCGAGCTCAGCCGCGACGGCGGGCGCGTGTACCTGACGAACTCCTTGTACTCCGCCTGGGACGCGCAGCTCTATCCCGCGGGCATCGACCCGTGGATGGTCAAACTCGACGCCGACACCACCCACGGCGGGCTTTCCATCGACAGCCGTTTCTTCCCGCACGGCCCGGACTTCCTCGGCTTGCGCGTGCACCAGACACGCCTGCAGGGCGGCGACGCATCCTCGGATTCGTACTGCTACCGCCGCTGACCGCCTACGCTCCGCGAGCGCCGGCACCGGATCCGCGGCGGTTGCCGCCCCGGCCTCGAAGAGCGCCAACAGATACCTGACCGCCCGACGCCGGAGCACCGCGCACCCGCCCGGTGCAGCGCATCGAACGCGTCCAGCCGCTACGCGGGCAACAAAGGCACAGCTCAGGGGAAGGCCAAGGCCGAAGGAAGTCTAGAGGGTGCTCTCAACGCTGATCCTGCGCAGGATTCTGGGCAGTGCAGTGCCGATCGGTTCCCGTACGACTTCGTCGGCGCGGTCGTCGTACGGCGTGGGTTCGGCGTTGACGATGACCAGGCGGGCGCCGTGGTCGGCGGCGACGCCTGCGAGGCCGGCGGCGGGCTGTACCTGGAGACTGGTGCCGACGGCGATGAACACCTGGCAGGCCTTGGTGATGGCGACGGCTTCGCCGAGCACCATGGGGTCGAGGCGTTCGCCGAACATGACGGTGGCGGACTTGAGGATGCCGCCGCATTCCCGGCAGGCGGGGTCGTCCTCGCCGGCCTCGACACGGGCGAGAGCGTCCTCCATCGGCCCGCGCGCGTGGCACTGCGTGCAGACGACGCTGCGTGCGGAGCCATGCAGTTCGAGCACCTTGCGGGCAGGCATCCCGGCGAGCTGGTGCAGGCCGTCCACGTTCTGGGTGATGACCCGCACCGGGATGCCGGACTTCTCCAGCTCGGCGACGGCCCGGTGTGCGGTGTTCGGCTCGGCCTGGAGCGTGCGGCTCTTGCGACGCATCTGCCAGGACCGCCGGCGGATCTCCGGATCGCTCATGTAGTACTCGTAGGTGACGAGCTTCTCGGCCTCGGGATCCCGCCGCCACAGCCCGTTCGGACCGCGATAGTCAGGGATTCCGGAATCGGTGGAGATACCTGCGCCACTGAGCACGGCGACGAGGGGCTTGGTCATGCCGTCGAGGGTAGGCCGGGCGGGCGCGGCCCGGCGAACGGATATCCGGCCCCGCGAACGGACAACCGGCCCCGCGAACGGACAGTCCGGCCTCGCGAGAGAGCAGCCCGGCCCCGCGGTGGGCAGCCCGGTCCGCCCCCTCGGCCGAGCGTCGCCCGGCGCGCCGCCGCGACCGAGGCCAGTGCCAGTGCCAGTGCCAGTGCCAGTGCCAGTGCCAGTGCCAGTGCCAGTGCCAGTGCCAGTGCCGGAGCCGCCCAGGCCCGGCCCAGCACCCGTCGGCCGAGCAGCCGCACCCCGAGTACGGCCGCCGCGGCGAGGAGCGTGAGCAGGCAGGACAGGACGATGCCGGCATGGGCGGCGTCGTCCCAGGGCCCGGACGGGGCGGGTCACCGGCGCCGCCCGGCAGAAGAAACCGGCGACGAAGGTCAGCAGCGCCGGTGGCACGGCGAGGACGAGGCGCAGGCAGCCCCGGTCGTCGTCGGCGGGGTCGGGACCGGTGGCGACCGGACCTGTGGGATCCGGGCCGGTCATGCCACCCGGTGGCCGTTCTCCAGTTCCGCCGTGCCGGAGCCGTCCGCGAGGACGTCCAGGGCGGTCAGGACCCGGCGGCCGAGTGCACCGGGGAGGTGGTCGGTGATCTCCTCGTGCGGCACCAGGCGCCAGGACAGCAGCTCCTCCTCCTGCAGCCGGATCGCCTTCAGGTCGGCCTCCGTGAGGACACCGCCGTCGTACAGGTACGCCACCAGCGGAGGCCGGCCGGCGCCGTGCACCCAGTCCACCGACAGCAGCCGGCCCGGCTCCCGGTCGAGGCCGATCTCCTCCAGCGTCTCGCGGCGCGCGCCCTGGCGCGGGGTCTCCCCGTCGTCCGACTCGATCGTGCCGCCCGGAAGCGCCCAGCCCTCGCGGTAGTTGGGCTCGACCAGCAGCACGCGTCCCTCGGCGTCCCGGAAGAGCGCGGCCGCGCCGGCGAGGACTCGGGGCAGGCTCGCGATGTACGCGGCGAAGTCAGGAGTCGTGGTCATTGGGGAAGGGTAACCAGGCGCGGGCCGGCTACGGGCCGGCCGTCGCCAGGCGCAGGGTGCGTTCGGCCAGCGCACTGATCCGTACGCCGTCGAAGCCGAACACCGCGCTCCTGGCCGTGTCCTGGAGCGGGTCCCTCCACTGTGCGGGGATCGCGGCCGCGCCCGTGAGCACCCCGGCCACCGAGCCGGCCGTCGCCCCGTTGGAGTCGGTGTCCAGGCCGCCGCGCACGGTCAGGGCGATGGTCCGGGTGAAGTCGCCGTCGCCGTACAGCAGCCCGGCGGTCAGGACGGCGGCGTTCGGCACGGTGTGGATCCAGCCGAGGCCGGCGGTCTCCGTGGCCAGCGTGGCCAGGGTCTCCTCCCAGGGCAGCCGCGTCTCGTGCAGGGTCATGGCCCGCCGCACGGTACGGGCGAGCCGGCTGCTCGCCGGGATCACGCCGAGCGCCGTGTCGAGTGCGTCCCGCACGGTGGGCGCGGTGAAGGCCGCCGCGATCAGCGCCGCCGCCCACATGGCGCCGTACACGCCGTTGCCGGTGTGCGACAGCACCGCGTCCCGGCGGGCCAGACCGGCGGCGCCGGCCGGGTCGCCGGGGCGGGTCCAGCCGTACACGTCGGCGCGGATCAGCGCGCCGATCCACTCCTGGTACGGGTTGTCGTACGTCGCCGTCAGCGGCGGCTTCAGCCCGTTGGCGAGATTGCGGTACGCCGCCCGTTCCGCGGTGAAGGTCTGCAGATAGGGCAGCCGCAGCAGCCACAGCTCGCCGACCTGCTCGGTGCTGAAGCCGAAGCCGTGCGTCTCCAGCAGGTGAAGACCGAGGATCGCGTAGTCGACGTCGTCGTCGCGCACACTGCCGTGGATCCGGCCGCGCACGCAGTCCCGCCACTCCGGGCGCAGTACGGCGGTCTCGTCCGGGTCGGCGGGCTCGGGGAGGTAGTCGGTGAGCGGCAGCGCCTCGGCCTTGCGCAGATAGCGGTCGATGCGCTCGCGGGTCCACACCTCGCCCTGCTCCACCGGCTTGCCGAGCATGTTGCCCGCGATCCGGCCGAGCCAGCCGCCGTGGATGCGGTCGGCGAGGGCGGGGAGGTCGGCGGTCTGTGGGCGCTGGCTGGTCATGGCTGGGGTCTACCCGTTTTGCACAGGGTCTTCCCAGCCGCTGCCCAGCCTTCGGTCGGTGCATGACGAGGGGGGGCTCCTGCGGTTAAGGTCGCAGCGGCGCGACTGGCCCTGACGTGCGCGGGGCCCGGAGAGCAAGGGGAAAGCAAGGTGGCGGACGCTGCAGTGAACGAGACCCGTCGGGTGCTCATCGCCGCGGACAAGTTCAAGGGCTCGCTGACGGCCGTGCAGGTCGCCGAGCGGGTGACGGCCGGGCTGCGCCGGGTCGTGCCGGACCTCTCGGTCGAGGCGCTGCCCGTGGCCGACGGCGGCGACGGGACCGTGGACGCGGCGGTCGCGGCCGGTTTCGAGCGCCGCGAGGTACGGGTCGCCGGGCCGCTGGGTCAGGAGGTGACCGCCGCGTTCGCGCTGCGCGGCGAGACCGCGGTCGTGGAGATGGCCGAGGCGAGCGGCCTGCAGCGCCTCCCGGCCGGGGTCTTCGCGCCCCTGACGGCCTCCACGTACGGCTCCGGAGAGCTGTTGCGGGCCGCGCTCGACGCGGGCGCCCGGACGATCGTGTTCGGCGTCGGCGGCAGCGCCACGACGGACGGCGGCGCGGGCATGCTGTCCGCGCTGGGCGCGCGCTTTGTGAACGAGAGCGGCGAGCCGGTGTCGCCGGGCGGCGGCGGCCTGGCGGAACTCGCGCGCGCCGACCTGTCCGGCCTGGACCCGCGCCTGTCCTCGGTGGAGCTGGTGCTGGCCAGCGACGTCGACAATCCGCTGACCGGGCCGAAGGGCGCGCCGGCGGTGTACGGCCCGCAGAAGGGCGCCTCACCGGAGGACGTGGACACCCTGGACGCGGCCCTCGCGCACTTCGCCAAGGTGCTGGAGGCAGAGGCGGGGCCGCGCGCGGCGGCGTACGCGGCGTCGCCGGGCGCGGGCGCGGCGGGCGGCATCGGCTACGGCGCGCTGCTCCTGGGCGCCCGTTTCCGGGCCGGTATCGAGGTCATGCTGGACGTGCTGGGCTTCGCGCCCGCGCTGGAGCGGGCCGCGCTGGTGATCACCGGCGAGGGGTCGCTGGACGAGCAGACGCTGCACGGGAAGGCGCCGGCGGGTGTGGCCGCGGCGGCGCGGGCCGCGGGCAAGGAGGTCGTCGCGGTGTGCGGCCGGCTCGCCCTGTCCGCGGAGGCGCTGCAGCGGGCCGGGATCCGGCAGGCGTACCCGCTCACCTCGGTCGAGCCGGACGTGGCGCGGTGCGTCGCGGAGGCCGGTCCGATCCTCGAGGACGTGGCGGAGAGGATCGCGCGGGACCGGCTGGCGTGAGCGGGCGCCTCCCGGCGGGCCGGCGGGGCGCGGCCACGTCAGGGGCGTCAGCTCTCCGTCCGCGCCACGGAAACCGTCCTCTCCTCTGTGGACCGCTGCAACTCGGCTGGGACCAGGGGTAGTTGAGGGGAAACGGGGATGCGGGGCAGACCTTGAACGCAAAACGGGTGTGGCCCGAGCCACAAGGGCCCGGGCCACACCCGTCAGTGCCGAGATGAGCGTCAGGGCAGCTGCGTCGCCCGCGCCTCCCGGCGGTTGTCGCGGAAGTTGTTCACTCGCCGAGCCGTGGCGAACAACGGAATCACCGCGCCCATGACCAGCTGCAGCGCACAGCCCGTCTGCAGCAGCAGCTGCCCGCTGGGCGCGTCGAAGGCCCAGGCCGCCAGCAGGCCCATCGACAGCACGATCCAGGCCAGCATGGCCCCGGCCAGGCGCCCCCTGGGCTTCGGGTACTCCACCCGGCTCACCATCAGCCACGCCGTACCCAGGATCGCCAGCAGCGTCGCCACGAAGGGCAGCTCCAGCAGGACGATGGAGACCACCGTCAGCGCCCCGAACGGGCTGGGCATGCCCTGGAACATGCCGTCCTTCATGGTCACGCACGAGAAGCGGGCCAGGCGCAGGACGACGGCCAGGAGCACCACGATTGCCCCGAGCGCCGCCATTCTCTGGTGTGCGTCGTCCGCGACCATGCCGTAGACGAGGACGAAGTACGCGGGCGCGAGCCCGAAGCTGATCAGGTCGGAGAGGTTGTCCAGCTCCGCGCCCATGGGGGAGGAGCGCAGCTTGCGGGCCACCAGTCCGTCGAACAGGTCGAAGACGGCGGCACAGAGCATCAGGATGACGGCCGTGGCGGCGCTGTGCCGCGCCATGCCCGCGGACTCGTCGTTTCCGGTCAGGTGCGGGATCAGGATGCCGGTGGTGGTGAAGTACACCGCCATGAACCCGCAGGTGGCGTTGCCCAGGGTGAGGGTGTCCGCTATCGACAGACGGAGAGAGAGGGGCATCTCCTCCTCTTCGTCCACTTCGTCGGCCTCGGGCACCCAGCCGGCCTGGGTCTCCGGATCAATCACGGTCAATGCGAGTCACCCCAGCCACGGTCTTCTGTCCGACCTCGACAGCGACCTCCACGCCCTCGGGCAGGTAGAGGTCGACACGCGAGCCGAAGCGGATCAGACCAATACGGTCGCCCTGCTCGACCTTCGTGCCCGCGGGGATGTAGGGCACGATGCGGCGGGCCACCGCGCCGGCGATCTGGATCATCTCGATGTCGCCGAGTTCGGTGTCGAAATGCCAGACTACGCGCTCGTTGTTCTCGCTCTCCTTATTGAAAGCCGGAACAAAGCCGCCGGGGATGTGCTCGACGGACGTCACCGTGCCCGCGAGGGGCGCGCGGTTGACGTGGACGTTCAGCGGGCTCATGAAGATCGCGACGCGGGTGCGCCCGTCCTTCCAGGGCATGATGCTCTGCACCACACCGTCGGCGGGCGAGATCACCCGGCCGGAGCCGATCTCGCGCTCGGGGTCGCGGAAGAACCACAGCATGCCCGCGGCGAGCGCGGTGGCGGGCACGGCCACGGCCTTGGCCGCGCCGGAGCGGCGGGCCCGGGCGAGGCTGAGGGCTGCGGTGGCGACGGTCGGGAGAAGCCACGGCGATGCTCCGCGCGCGAGGCGTACGCCGGCTCGGCTGTCGCGAGGTGCAGAGGTTTGGCTGTGGGGCATGGATGACCTTCGTAGCGGATGATGCCGCGCAAGACGGGGGACGGCGGCTTTCCGGGGATCGTACCGGTCGCGGGCTGCAACTGGGCAAGCCAGGCTGCCGAGTCGGCGGCCGAAGTACGTCTACGGGGTGTGATCTTCTTCTCGAAGAAAACACCCCGTATCCGGACAATCAGCCCTGGAACCGATACTCTTCGAGCAGCCTGCGACCGATGATCATTTTCTGGATCTCGGCGGTGCCTTCACCGATGAGCAGCATCGGGGCCTCCCGGTAGAGGCGCTCGATCTCGTATTCCTTGGAGAAACCGTACCCGCCGTGGATGCGGAAGGCGTCCTCCACGACCTCCTTGCAGTACTCGGAGGCCAGGTACTTCGCCATGCCCGCCTCGAGATCGTTTCGCTCTCCCGAGTCCTTTTTGCGCGCGGCGTTGACCATCATCGCATGCGCGGCCTCGACCTTGGTCGCCATCTCCGCCAGCTTGAACTGGATGGCCTGGTGCTGGGCGATCGGCTTGCCGAAGGTGTGCCGCTGCTGGGCGTACTGGACGCCGAGCTCGAAGGCGCGCTGGGCGACGCCGCAGCCGCGCGCCGCCACGTTGACCCGGCCGACCTCGACGCCGTCCATCATTTGGTAAAAACCTCGGCCGGTGACGCCGCCGAGCACCCGATCGGCCGGTACCCGCAGGCCGTCCATGATCAGCTCGGTCGTGTCGACGCCCTTGTAGCCCATCTTCTCGATCTTGCCGGGGATGGTCAGACCCGGTCGGACCTCGCCGAAGCCCGGCTCCTTCTCGATCAGGAAGGTGGTCATCGACTTGTGGGGTGCCGTGCCCTCGGCGTGTCCTTCGTCACTCCGGACCAGGACGGCCACGAGGGAGGACGTGCCGCCGTTCGTCAGCCACATCTTCTGGCCGTTGAGGACGTACTCGTCGCCGTCCTTGACCGCCTTCGACGTGATCGCCGACACATCGGAGCCCAGGCCCGGCTCCGACATCGAGAAGGCGCCCCGGATGTCACCGGCCGCCATCCTCGGCAGGAAGTGGTCCTTCTGCTCCTGCGTGCCGTGCTGCTTGAGCATGTACGCGACGATGAAGTGGGTGTTGATGATGCCGGACACGGACATCCAGCCGCGGGCGATCTCCTCCACGCACAGCGCGTAGGTGAGCAGCGACTCGCCCAGACCCCCGTACTCCTCGGGGATCATCAGACCGAACAGGCCGAGTTCCTTCAGGCCGTCCACGATCTGCTGCGGGTACTCGTCGCGGTGCTCCAGCTCCGTCGCGACAGGAATGATCTCCTTGTCGACAAAGTCCCGGACGGTGGAGAGGATCTCCTGCTGGACGTCGGTCAGACCGGCGGTCTGGGCGAGACGGGCCATGGCTCTACTTCTCCGTGTTCTTTTCCGCAGGTGCGGTCAGCTCCGGGCGGCCGGGCTGCTCGCCGCCGCGCTCCTTGATGTACGTCTCGGTCGGCACCATCACCTTGCGGCGGAACACGCAGACCAGCGTGCCGTCCTGCTTGTAGCCCTTGGTCTCGACGTAGACGATCCCGCGGTCGTTCTTCGACTTGGACGGCCACTTGTCGAGCACGGTCGTCTCGCCGTAGATCGTGTCGCCGTGGAAGGTCGGCGCCACGTGCTTCAGCGACTCGATCTCCAGGTTGGCGATGGCCTTGCCGGAGATGTCCGGGACGGACATGCCGAGCAGCAGGGAGTAGATGTAGTTCCCGACGACGACGTTCTTGCCGAAGTCCGTCGTCTTCTCCGCATAGTTGGTGTCCATGTGGAGCGGGTGGTGGTTCATGGTGAGGAGACAGAACAGGTGGTCGTCGTACTCCGTGACCGTCTTGCCCGGCCAGTGCTTGTACGTCGCCCCGACCTCGAACTCCTCGTAGGTGCGTCCGAACTGCATCGCGCTCAGGGCTCCTTAGCTGGCGGGGATCTCGAACTTCGACGTGCGCTGCATGCCGGCGGCCCGGCCCTTGCCCGAGACGACCAGAGCCATCTTGCGGCTGGCTTCGTCGATCATCTCGTCGCCGAGCATCGCGGAGCCCTTCTTGCCGCCCGCCTCGGACGTGTAGTAGTCGTACGCGTCCAGGATCAGCTCGGCGTGGTCGTAGTCCTCCTGGGAGGGCGAGAAGATCTCGTTGGACGCCTCGACCTGGCCCGGGTGCAGCACCCACTTGCCGTCGAAGCCGAGGGCGGCGGCGCGCTGGGCGACCTCACGGTAGCCGTCGACGTTGCGGATCTGCAGGTAGGGGCCGTCGATCGCCTGGAGGTTGTTGGCGCGGGCGGCCATCAGGATCTTCATCAGGATGTAGTGGTAGGCGTCCGCCGGGTAGCCGGGCGGCTGCTCGCCCACGACGAGGGACTTCATGTTGATGGAGGCCATGAAGTCGGCCGGGCCGAAGATGATGGTCTCGACGCGCGGGGAGGCCTGCGCGATCTCGTTGACGTTGTTCAGGCCCTGCGCGTTCTCGATCTGCGCCTCGATACCGATCCGGCCGACCTCGAAGCCCATCGTCTTCTCGATCTGGGTCAGCAGGAGGTCGAGCGCGACGACCTGCTGGGCGTTCTGCACCTTCGGCAGCATGATGCAGTCCAGGTTCGGGCCCGCGCCCTCGACCACCGTGACGACATCGCGGTACGTCCACTCGGTCGTCCAGTCGTTGACGCGCACGACGCGCGTCTTGCCCGTCCAGTCGCCCTCGTTGAGGAACTTGACGATGGTGTGCCGCGCCTCGGGCTTGGCGAGCGGCGCGCAGGCGTCCTCCAGGTCCAGGAAGACCTGGTCCGCCGGGAGGCCCTGCGCCTTCTCCAGGAAGCGCGGGTTCGAGCCCGGCACGGCCAGGCAGGAGCGCCGCGGGCGAAGGCGGTTGACGGTCGTCATGCGGGGACCTCCAGAGGGTCGAGCTTGTTCGCTTTCCGGATCTCGTCGACGATTCGGCCGATGATTCCGGTGATGTCGAAGTCCTTCGGGGTGAAGACGGCAGCCACTCCGGCGGCCCGCAGCTGCTCGGCGTCACCGTTGGGGATGATGCCACCTGCGATCACGGGTATATCTGTGGCACCGGCCACACGCAGCCGTTGGAGCACGTCCGGCACCAGCTGGGCGTGCGAGCCGGACAGGATCGACAGCCCGACCGCGTGCACGTCCTCCGCGAGGGCGGCGTCCACGATCTGTTCGGGCGTCAGCCGGATGCCCTGGTAGACCACCTCGAAGCCGGCGTCACGCGCGCGTACGGCGATCTGCTCGGCGCCGTTGGAGTGCCCGTCCAGGCCCGGCTTGCCGACCAGGAAGCGCAGCTTGCCGACGCCCAGTTCGCGGGCGGTGGCGTCCACCTTGGCGCGGACCTCGGCGAGCGCGGAGCCCGGCTCGGCGGCGACGGCCACCGGCGCGGAGGAGACCCCGGTGGGCGCCCGGAACTCGCCGAACACCTCGCGCAGCGCGCCCGCCCACTCGCCGGTCGTGACCCCGGCGCGGGCGCACTCCAGCGTGGCCTCCATCAGGTTGTCGGTGCCCTTGGCGGCCTCCTTCAGCCGCTCCAGCGCCTTGCAGGGACGCGGATGGTTGAAGGGCGGCTGGTAGCGACTGTCGCGCCAGTTCTGCAGCCCGGCGATGACGCGGGCCTCGACCGCCGGGTCGACCGTCATGATCGCGGTGTCCAGGTCGGCCGTGAGCGGGTTCGGCTCGGTGCCCTCGAAGGCGTTGACACCGATGATCTTCTCCTCGCCGGACTCGATCCGGGCCCGGCGCTCGGCGTGCGAGGAGACCAGCTGGGACTTCAGGTAGCCGGACTCCACCGCGGCCATCGCGCCGCCCATCTCCTGGATCCGGTCGATCTCCGCGAGGGCGTCCGTGACCAGCTGGTCCACCTTCGCCTCGATCACCTTCGAGCCCTCGAAGATGTCCTCGTACTCCAGCAGGTCGCTCTCGTAGGCCAGCACCTGCTGGATGCGCAGCGACCACTGCTGGTCCCACGGCCGGGGCAGACCGAGGGCCTCGTTCCAGGCGGGCAGCTGCACGGCACGCGCGCGTGCGTCCTTCGACAGCGTCACCGCCAGCATCTCCAGCACGATCCGCTGGACGTTGTTCTCCGGCTGGGCCTCCGTCAGGCCCAGCGAGTTGACCTGGACGCCGTAGCGGAACCGGCGCTGCTTGGTGTCCTCGATGCCGTACCGCTCGCGGGTGACCTTGTCCCAGATGCGGCCGAACGCGCGCATCTTGCACATCTCCTCGATGAAGCGGACGCCCGCGTTCACGAAGAAGGAGATGCGGGCGACCACATCGCCCATGCGCTCCTGCGGCACCTGGCCGGAGTCGCGCACGGCGTCCAGGACGGCGATCGCGGTGGACATCGCGTACGCGATCTCCTGCACCGGCGTGGCCCCGGCCTCCTGCAGGTGGTAGCTGCAGATGTTGATCGGGTTCCACTTCGGGATGTGGGAGACCGTGTACGCGATCATGTCCGTCGTCAGGCGGAGCGACGGTCCCGGCGGGAAGACGTGCGTCCCCCGGGACAGGTACTCCTTGACGATGTCGTTCTGGGTCGTGCCCTGGAGCTTGGTGATGTCCGCGCCCTGCTCCTCGGCGACGACCTGGTAGAGCGCCAGCAGCCACATGGCGGTGGCGTTGATCGTCATCGAGGTGTTCATCTGCTCCAGGGGGATGTCCTGGAACAGCCGGCGCATGTCACCCAGGTGCGCGACGGGCACGCCGACCCGGCCGACCTCGCCACGGGCGAGGATGTGGTCGGGGTCGTAGCCGGTCTGCGTCGGCAGGTCGAACGCCACCGACAGGCCGGTCTGGCCCTTGGCGAGGTTGCGCCGGTACAGCTCGTTGGACGCCTCCGCCGTCGAGTGGCCGGCGTACGTCCGCATGAGCCACGGACGGTCCTTCTGACGCTCTGTCATCTATGGCTCTCAGACGTTGCGGAAGCGGTTGATGGCGTCGAGGTGCTTGGCGCGCATCTCCTCGTCGCGCACGCCGAGGCCTTCCTCGGGGGCGAGGCACAGCACGCCGACCTTGCCCTGGTGCAGGTTGCGGTGGACGTCGTAGGCGGCCTGGCCGGTGTCTTCGAGGGAGTAGACCTTCGACAGGGTCGGGTGGATCTTGCCCTTGGCGATGAGGCGGTTGGCCTCCCAGGCCTCGCGGTAGTTGGCGAAGTGGGAGCCGATGATCCGCTTCAGGGACATCCACAGGTAGCGGTTGTCGTACTCGTGCATGTAGCCCGAGGTCGAGGCGCAGGTGGTGATGGTGCCGCCCTTGCGGGTGACGTAGACGCTCGCGCCGAAGGTCTCGCGGCCGGGGTGTTCGAAGACGATGTCGATGTCCTCGCCGCCGGTGAGCTCGCGGATGCGCTTGCCGAAGCGCTTCCACTCCTTCGGGTCCTGGGTGTTCTCGTCCTTCCAGAACTTGTAGCCCTCGGCGTTGCGGTCGATGATCGCCTCGGCGCCCATGGACCGGCAGATGTCGGCCTTCTGGTCGCTGGAGACGACACAGATGGGGTTGGCGCCGCCGGCGAGGGCGAACTGGGTGGCGTACGAGCCGAGACCGCCGCTCGCGCCCCAGATGAGCACGTTGTCGCCCTGCTTCATCCCGGCGCCGTTGCGGGAGACCAGCTGGCGGTAGGCGGTGGAGTTGACCAGGCCCGGGGCCGCGGCCTCCTCCCAGCTGAGGTGCCCCGGCTTCGGCATCAGCTGGTTGGACTTCACCAGCGCGACCTCGGCGAGGCCGCCGAAGTTGGTCTCGAAGCCCCAGATGCGCTGCTCGGGGTCGAGCATGGTGTCGTTGTGGCCGTCGGAGGACTCCAGCTCGACCGACAGGCAGTGGGCGACGACCTCGTCACCGGGCTTCCAGGCGTTGACGCCGGGGCCGGTGCGCAGGACGACGCCCGCGAGGTCGGAGCCGATGATGTGGTACGGCAGGTCGTGCCGGCGGGTCAGCTCGCTGAGCTTGCCGTAGCGCTCCAGGAAGCCGAACGTCGGCAGCGGCTCGAAGATCGAGGTCCACACCGAGTTGTAGTTGACGGACGAGGCCATGACGGCCACCAGGGCCTCGCCCGGGCCCAGCTCGGGCACGGGAACGTCGTCCAGGTGGATCGACTTGCGCGGGTCCTTGTCGCGGGTCTGAAGGCCCGCGAACATCTCCGTCTCGTCCTTGTGCACGGTGATCGCGCGGTACGACTCGGGGAGCGGCAGGGCGGCGAAGTCGGCGGACGTGGCGTCCTTCGACTGGATCGCGTCCAGGATGTCCTTCACGGTCACGGTGTTGCCTCCGGCGGTGAGCGCCCTGAGGGAGGGGCGCTGAGGGTTCGTCGGTGCTGCTGCTTGGGAGTGCTGCTGAGGGTTTTGGGAGGGTGCCGTCGGTTCGGCTCGGTGGTGCTTCGGCAGCGCTTTGTGGCGCGGGAGGTTGCCTGTGACGCAGGCGTCCGGGCGCGAGGGCCATGGCCCTTGGGGACAGCCGGCGAGCGAATGGTCTCTGCTCGCCGGCCGCCCGGACACCTTCAACGTATGACACCGCGTGTCAGGCGGCAAGGCACTGAGTGCCAGAAATTTGGCTCAGGTGAAATCTTTACGTAACAAATGAGCGATGATCGATCGAACGGGCTCTGAAATCTCCTCGAAATCGGGTCCTGACATGGCAAAACGGCCACCCGGTCGGGTGGCCGTCGTCACAGCGGGGAAGCGAGGCTCGGGCTCCTCCCGAGCCTCGCTCAGCGCTCCTTCAGTGCTTCCTCGATGGTCCGCATGACCTCGTCCAGCGGAGCGTCGGTGCGGGCGACCGTGACGAGCACCTCGCCGTGCGCCGAGGCCGTCGCCGGGGCGGTGGAAGCCGGCTGGGGGGCCGGGCCGCGACCGGCGCCGATGCCGGTGCCGAACGTCTTCCGGACGATCGCGAAGGCGTGGTCGAGCTGCGCCTCGACGTCGCCCTGGCCGCCCGCCCGCAGCCAGCGCCTGAGGACGTGGTTGTGGGCGGTGACGACCGCGGAGGCGGCCACCTCCGCCAGCAACGGGTCGTCGTTGGCGTCGTCGGCGTGCGCGTGCTCGTCGAAGTGGCCCAGGAGGTAGCGCGTGAACAGGCGCTCGTAGCGGGCCACCGAGGCGATCTCGGCCTCCCTGAGGGTCGGCACCTCGCGGGTGAGCTTGTAGCGGGCGACCGAGATCTCCGGGGCGCCCGCGTACATCCTCATGACTTCCTTGATGCCCCGGCACACCGTGTCGAGCGGGTGCTCGTGCGCGGGGGCCGCGTTGAGCACCGCCTCGGCGCGGATCAGGGTGTCGTCGTGGTCCGGGAAGATCGCCTCTTCCTTGGAGCGGAAGTGGCGGAAGAAGGTGCGGCGGGCGACTCCGGCGGCGGCCGCGATCTCGTCGACGGTGGTCGCCTCGTACCCCTTGGTCGCGAACAGCTCCATCGCTGCTGCCGCCAGTTCTCGGCGCATCTTGAGCCGCTGGGCGGCGGCGCGACTGCCTGCGGCACTTTCCGGCGCGTCGGGCGTAGCTGGTGTACGTGAGGACTTGGCGGGCTGGGACATGACCCGAACGTACTGCATGTGCCCAGTTCGGTGCGCGGGCGAGGGGTTTTCCCCGACCCGGGAACTCTCCCCGCCCCGGGAGCCTCCCCCGGCCCGGGAGGTCCCCCCGCCCCAGGAGGGCGGGGGAACGTCCGCGGGGCCGAGCAGTCCGCCCCAGTCCGTCTCCGCGTGGGACCAGTCGCCGCCGCCGTCAGCGGCGGGCATACTCGCGGAAGCCGCGGCCGGTCTTGCGGCCGAGGCAGCCCGCGGCCACCAGGTGCTCCAGCAGCGGGGCCGGGGCGAGACCGGGGTCGCGGAACTCGCGGTGCAGGACCTTCTCGATGGCCAGCGAGACGTCCAGGCCGACCACGTCCAGCAGCTCGAAGGGACCCATCGGGTAGCCGCCGCCGAGCTTCATCGCCGCGTCGATGTCGTCCAGGGACGCGTAGTGCTCCTCGAGCATCTTGATCGCGTTGTTGAGGTACGGGAACAGCAGCGCGTTCACGATGAAACCGGCCCGGTCGCCGCAGTCCACAGCGTGCTTCTTGATCTTCGCGCAGACCTCGCGGACGGTCGCGTGGACGTCGTCGCCGGTCAGCACGGTCCGCACGACCTCGACCAGCTTCATCGCCGGCGCCGGGTTGAAGAAGTGCATGCCGATGACGTCCTGCGGGCGCGAGGTGGCACGGGCGCAGGCCACGACGGGCAGCGAGGAGGTGGTGGTGGCGAGGACCGCGCCGGGCTTGCAGACCTTGTCCAGCGTGGCGAACAGCTGCCGCTTGATCTCCAGGTCCTCGGCAATCGCCTCGACGGCCAGGTCGACCTCGGCGAAGGCGTCGTAGGACCCGGCCGGGGTGATCCGGTCCAGGATCTGCGCGGCGGCCTCGGCGGTCAGCCGCCCCTTGTCGACAGAGCGTGAAAGCGACTTGCCGATCCGGGCCTTGGCGCCCTGGGCCTTCTCCTCGCTGCGGGCGGCCAGCACGACGTCGTAGCCCGCCTTGGCGAACACCTCGGCGATGCCGGAGGCCATGGTGCCGGAGCCGGCGACGCCGACCGAGCGGACCTCGCGCCCCTGGCCCGCCGCGGCGTCCGCCGCCGGGGTCAGCGCGTCCGGCACGACCGTGGCGCTGCCCGGCGCCTCGTAGGTGTAGAAGCCGCGCCCGGACTTGCGGCCGGTCAGGCCCGCCTCGCTGAGCTGCTTCAGGATCGGGGCGGGGGCGTGCAGCCGGTCGCGGGACTCGGCGTACATGGCTTCCAGGACCGTACGCGCGGTGTCGATGCCGATCAGGTCCAGCAGCGCGAGCGGACCCATCGGCAGGCCGCAGCCGAGCCGCATCGCCGCGTCGATGTCCTCGCGGGAGGCGTACCGGGCCTCGTACATCGCGGCGGCCTGGTTGAGGTAGCCGAACAGCAGGCCGTCGGCGACGAAACCGGGGCGGTCGCCGACCGCGACCGGCTCCTTGCCCAGCTCGATCGCGAGGTCGGTGACGGCGGCGACGGCGCCCGGCGCGGTCAGCACCGAGGAGACGATCTCGACCAGCTTCATGGCCGGGGCCGGGTTGAAGAAGTGCAGGCCGAGCACGCGCTCGGGGCGGGCCGAGTCGGCGGCGAGGCGGGTGACGGACAGGGCGTTGGTGCCGGTCGCGAGGATCGTCTCCGGGCGGACGATGCCGTCCAGCTCGCGGAGGATCTGGTGCTTGATCTCGTACGACTCCGGGGCCACCTCGATGACGAGGTCGGCGTCGGCGGCCGCCGAAAGGTCGGTGGAGGTGCGGACCCGGGCCAGGACGTCGGTGCGCTCCTGCTCGGTGAGCCGGCCGCGCTCCACACAGTGGGCGGTGCGGGCCTCCAGGGCGGCGACGTACCTCGTGGCCTGGGCCTCGCTGATGTCGATGCCGATCACCTCGCGGCCCGCCTTGGCGAGGACCTCGGTGATGCCGGTGCCCATGGTGCCGAGGCCGACGACGGCGATCGTCTTGAGCGGGGACAGGGCTGAGTCGGAAAGGGGAGTGGCCATCGCGGGACTCCAGGAATGAGGGTGACGACGAGGAGCGCGCCGGGGTGCGCCGAGTGGCGCACCGCGGAGCGGAAAGGGATGCGGGTGTTGCCGGGCTGCGAGCGCACACGCCCGGTGCTGCCGGTGCCACGGGCGCTGCACACGCCCACCGAAGGCCATCGGCAGGAATCCGACCGGCCCTGTCCCGGAGCCGGGTCGTACTGCGGTACGTCGTACCGAACCGACCACGCTCACCACGGCTGCGTCACCAAACCGTCGCGAGCGGAAGTGCGAGTGGGTAACTCGCTCGTCTGAGCTTAACCCGCGAGTAACGAGCGCGCCAGACCTGAGTCCGGCCGGACTTTGTGATGTAGCTCCCTCGGGCCTCGTCACCCGCCTACGCTGGGCTTCGTGGACGAAGAGTTGCGATCGCTCACGGAGCGCTTACGGCAGGAGTCGCACGGCACGGCGGCGTTCGACCGGTTGCTGGCGACCGAGGACCACGACGAACTCGCGGAGGTGCTCACCGCGCCCGGGCAGCCGCTGTGGGCCAGGGAGCTGGCCGCGTTCCGGCTCGGTCTCACCGGCGACCGGCGTGCCTTCGAGTCCCTGGTGCTCCTCCTCAACCACCGCGACCCCCCGCGCTGCGCCTCCGCCGCCCATGCCCTCGCCCGCCTGGGCGACCCCCGCACCGCCCGCGCCGCGGCGGCCCTCGCCACCAACGAACTCCGCGTCGCCTACGCCCTGCACCCGGTGCGGCTGCTGACCGACCTGCGCGCCCCGGAGTCCGTGCCCGCCCTGGTCACCACCCTGGAACGCAGGCTGCGCCCGCACGACCCCTACACCCGCGTCGCCCTCGCCTGCGTGGAGGGCCTCGGCACCCTGGGCGACCCCCGCGCCCGCCGCGTCCTGAAGGAGGCCCTGGCCCATCCGGCACTCGCTCACGCGGCGGTGCGGGCGCTGGCCCTCATCCCGCAGCAGAAGGAGGCGAGGTGACGCCCGGCCGGCCGGGCAGTTCCCGGACGTACCGCACCTCGGGCACCAACACGCCGCCCGCCTCGAACGGCTCCTCGGCGCCGTCCGGCCGGAAACCGGCACGCTCGTAGAAGCGGCGGGCCGGGGCGTTGCCCCGCAGGACCCACAGGTACATGCGCGGGTACGACGAGCACCGCTCTACCGCCTCGGCCAGCAGGGCGCGTCCGACACCCGCGCCGAGGTGTGCGGGGTCGACGTAGAGCGCGTACAACTCGGCGTCCCGGGTGCGCACTTCAGCGTCCCGGTACGGCCCGTACGCAGCCCAGCCGAGAACCTTCCCCAGCTGTTCGGCGACCAGGTTCACCACGGAGCCGTCCCCCTGGGCGAACCGGGCCCGCCGCCGCTCGGCGTCCGCCTCGATGCCGAGCCCGTTCAGGTACGACTGCGGCATCAGCCCCCGATAGGCGTGCTGCCAGCCGCGGATGCGGATCTCGGCGACGCGGTCGCAGTCGGCGAGGGCCATCTCCCGGACAGCGGGAGAGGTCACTCGCCCACCACCGCCAGCGCCTCGATCTCCATCAGGAACTCCGGTGCCACGAGCGCGGCCACCTGGACCGCGGAGGACGCCGGCAGGCGGTCGTCGGGTATGTGGGCGGCGCGGGCCGCGCGGATGGCCGGGAGGTGGGCCGTGTCGGTGACGAAGCAGGTCAGCTTCACCACGTGTTCGAACCCGGCGCCGGCCGCCGCGAGGCAGCGCCCCAGGTTCTCGAAGACCTGGCGGGCCTGGGCCGCGGGGTCGCCCGCGCCGACCAGTCTGCCGTGCTCGTCCAGGGCGAGCTGGCCGGAGACGGCGACGAAGCGGCCGCTCGCCGAGACGACGTGGCTGTACTGGGTGGCGGGGGCCACGCCGTCGGGGGCGGGGATGCGGGTCGGCTCAGTCATGGCTCCATGATGGAGCACGCCACTGACAACCCGGACGGGTCGCGGAGCCGTCCCGCCGGCGGACCGTTCCTATCGGCGGAAACCGAGCAACCCGTGCAGCGCCGAACCGCGTGATGACGTCGACGCCGCCTTCGCCGCCAGTGGTTTCGGGTCGGGCGACTTCGCGCAGACCGCGTCGGCGACACCCGTCCCGCGCGGCACCCGGCCGTCCGTCAGATACGCGGTCAGGTACCTGTCCAGGCAGGCGTTGCCGCTCAGCGTGATGCCGTGGTTGCCGCCGCCCTCCTCGACCACCAGGCTGGAGCGGGCGAGCAGCCGGTGCGCCGTGACACCGCCGGCGTACGGCGTGGCCGCGTCGTTCGTCGCCTGGAAGAGCAGCACCGGCGGCAGCGCGGCGTTGGCGATGTTCACCGGCTTGCGCCTCGCGGCCGGCCAGAACGCGCACGGCGCGTTGTACCAGGTGTTGTTCCAGGCCATGAAGGGCGCCTTGCCGTACACCCGCCAGGTGTCCGCGCGCCACCGGTTCCAGCCGCCGGGCCAGTTGGCGTCACGGCACTGCACCGCCGTGTACACGCTGTAGCCGTTGTCCCCCGAGCCGTCCACGGCACCGAAGTTCTCGTACGCCTCCTCCAGCGGCCCGGTGTTCTTGTCGCGCACGTACGCCGCGAACGCCTCGGCGAGGTAGGGCCAGTATCCGTCGTAGTAGCCGCCGGGGATGAAGGTGTCCTCCAACTCCGAGGCGCCCACCTTGCGGTCGGCCGGCTTCTTCGCCAGGGCCGCCCGCATCGCGTACCACTCGGCCTCGACCTCCTCGGGATTCCCGCCGAGGTGGTATGTGGAGTCGTACCGGGCGATCCAGGCCATCAGCGCGCGATGGCGGTCGTTGAAGGCGTATTCCTGGCCGAGGTTGTCCTCGTACCAGACGCCGGCCGGGTCGACGACCGAGTCCAGCACCAGGCGCCGGACCCGCTGCGGGTACAGCTTCGCGTAGACCGCGCCGAGGTAGGTGCCGTAGGAGTAGCCGAAGTAGCTGATCCGGGGCACACCGAGCGCCCGGCGGACGGAGTCCATGTCGCGCACGGCGCTGACGGTGTCGATGTACGGCAGCACACCGGCGTACTTGCGGCCGCAGGCCGCGGCGAAGGACTTGGCGCGCGCGAGGTTGGCCCGCTCCAGCGCCGCCGTGGCGGGCACGGTGTCCGGGCGCACCGTCTTGAAGTGGTCCGGCGCGCAGACCAGGGCCGGGCTGCTCCGGCCCACCCCGCGCGGGTCGAAGCCGATGACGTCGTACTGCGCGGCCACGCTTCGGGGCAGTGCCGAGGCGACGAACCCGGCGAGCGTCAGTCCGCTGCCGCCCGGCCCGCCGGGGTTGACCAGCAGCGGTCCCTGGGAGGTCTTCGCGGTGTGCGGGACGCGGGAGAGGGCGAGCGTGATCTGCCGGCCCGACGGGTGCGCGTGGTCCAACGGCACCTTCAGGGAGGCGCACTGGAGCGTCGGATAGTTGCCGGTGGGGCACTTCTTCCAGCTGAGGTTGGCCGACGGGGCGGCTTGGGCGGGGGCGGGGGCGAGCGAGCCCGCCAGTACGGCGGCGGCTGCGCACAGCACGGCTGCGCGTGTTCTCATGCGTCCTCCCGGGACGGAGGTGTCGGCGGACCGCGAGGGCCACATCTTCCGCCGCATCGTCCCGGAATCGGCGCTCTGAAGAACGCGTTATAGGCATAGTTGACCCGTTTGGGTCGCCCGAAGCCCTCGAACGCCCTGAGTTGAGGCAGAACGACGCCTCACACCGGGGTGGGCAACGCCCTCACAGGAGGGTGAGCTGGGTCGGTTCGGCCAGGGCCGGGGGCTCGGCGGGCTGCACCGGGCGGATCCGGCGGGCCAGGCCCGGGCGGGTGGGGCCGATGCCGAACTCCTCTGCCAGCTCGTGCACCTGACGGGTGATCCGGCGCTGGTACCACTTGGGCGCGTAGGAGCCCTCCGCGTACAGCCGTTCGTAGCGCCGCACCAGGTGCGGATGGTGTTGCCCGAGCCAAGCCGTGAACCACTCCCGCGCGCCGGGCCGCAGATGCAGCACCAAGGGGGTGACGGAGGTGGCCCCGGCCGCCGCGATCGCCCGTACCGTCGTCCGCAGCCGGTCCGGATGGTCGCTCAGGAACGGGATGACCGGCGCCATCAGCACCCCGCAGCCGATGCCGCGCTCGCCCAGGGCGCGCACGACGTCCAGGCGGCGCTCCGGCGCGGGCGTGCCCGGCTCCACCGTGCGCCACAGCTCGGTGTCGAGGAAGCCCACCGAGACCGAGATGCCGATGTCCGTCACCTCGGCCGCCCGGACCAGCAGCTCCAGGTCGCGCAGGATCAGGGTGCCCTTGGTGAGGATCGAGAACGGGTTGGCGTGCTCGGTCAGGGCGGAGATGATGCCCGGCATCAGGCGGTAGCGGCCCTCGGCGCGCTGGTAGCAGTCGACGTTCGTGCCCATCGCCACGTGATCGCCCTGCCAGCGGCGGGAGGCGAGCTGGCGGCGCAGCACCTCGGGCGCGTTCACCTTGACGACGATCTGGGTGTCGAAGCCGATGCCGGTGTCGAGGTCCAGATAGCCGTGCGTCTTCCTGGCGAAGCAGTAGACGCACGCGTGCGTGCAGCCCCGGTAGGGGTTCACGGTCCACTCGAACGGCATGCGCGAGGCGCCCGGCACCCGGTTGAGCACCGAGCGCGCCCGGACCTCGTGGAAGGTGATCCCGCGGAACTCGGGCGTGTCGAACGTGCGGGTGACGACGGCGCCCGCGCCGAACAGCGCCGCCTCCGCGGCCCGGCCGTGTTCGCCCTCGCCCGTGAGGTTCTCCCAGCGCATGACGCCTCCTCGGTAGCACTGCGGCACACAATAGAACATCTGTTCCCATGATCGTGCGAGCCCTGGTGAGGCGCCCTGACGGCGACCCCGGATTTGGTGGCCGGGCACCGGGGTGGTTGGCTTTTCCCAACCCCGAGAAACACGGTCCTGGAGGAACGCAATGGCGCAGGTCGAGGCCACTACGGAGCGGGTCGTCGCGGCGGACGCGGAGAAGGTGTTCGACGCCCTCGCCGACTACCGCGGCACACGGCAGAAGCTGCTGCCCGAGCACTTCAGCGAGTACGAGGTCCGCGAGGGCGGCGACGGCGAGGGCACCCTGGTCCACTGGAAGCTCCAGGCCACCAGCAAGCGCGTGCGCGACTGCCTGATGGAGGTCAGCGAGCCCACCGACGGCGAGCTCGTCGAGAAGGACCGCAACTCCTCCATGGTCACCACCTGGCGCGTCACCCCGGCCGGCGAGGGGAAGTCCCGGGTCGTCGTCACCACCACCTGGAAGGGCGCCGACGGCATCGGCGGCTTCTTCGAGAAGACCTTCGCGCCCAAGGGTCTCGGCCGGATCTACGACGCCGTGCTCGCCCTGCTCGCCGCCGAGGTCGAGAAGTAGCCCCAAGGCTCCACCGGTGGAGGGGTGTTGTACCCCTTCACCGGTTCGAGTGGATATCACCCTTGTCCGGAACGATGCCGTAACTCACCGCAGTTGGTCACAGTTGACGCGTATCGCGGGAATTGTGACAGGTGTGGCGAGGGGAGCGGTACGTGGGCGGCACAACACTCGTGGAGCAAGATCCGGCGGTGACACCGGCCGGGGAAGAGCCCGCCGCCGCGCCGCAGGCCCCCGCACCGGCCGTCGAACTCGGCACGCGCCGCGTGCGGTTGGTGTTCTTCGGGCTGATGCTCGCCCTGCTCCTCGCGGCGCTCGACCAGATGATCGTCGCGACCGCGCTGCCGAAGATCGTCGGTGAACTGCACGGCCTGGACCGGATGTCCTGGGCGATCACCGCCTATCTGCTCACCTCCACCATCGGCCTGCCGCTCTACGGCAAGCTCGGCGACCTCGTGGGCCGCAAGGGCGTCTTCCAGTTCGCCATCGCCGTCTTCGTCCTCGGCTCCGCGCTCGCCGGCCGGGCCCAGTCCATGGACCAGCTGATCGCCTTCCGCGCGGTCCAGGGCGTCGGCGCGGGCGGGCTCATGATCGGCGTGCAGGCGATCATCGCCGACATCGTGCCGCCCCGGCAGCGCGGCCGCTACATGGGCCTGATCGGCGCCGCCTTCGGCCTCGCCTCCGTGGCCGGACCGCTGCTCGGCGGCTACTTCACCGACCACCTCTCCTGGCGCTGGTGCTTCTACGTCAACGTCCCCTTCGGCCTGGTGACCCTCGCCGTCGTCACGGTCGTACTGAAACTGCCCAAACCCGTCGGCCGCGGGCGCTTCGACGTCCTCGGTGCGCTGCTGCTCGCCGCCGCCTCCACCTGCCTGGTGCTGCTGACCAGCTGGGGCGGCACCGAGTACGCCTGGGGCTCACGGCAGATCATCGGCCTCGGCGCCGGCGCGCTCGCCGCCGCCGTCCTCTTCCTCGTCGCCGAGCGCTTCGCCGCCGAACCCCTCATCCCGCTCAGGCTGTTCCGCGACTCCGTCTTCGACGTCAGCGGTCTGGTCGGCCTCGTGATCGGCGTCGCCCTGTTCGGCGCCGCCAGTTATCTGCCGACCTTCCTGCAGATGGTCGACGGGGCCAGCGCCACCGAGTCCGGGCTGCTGATGCTGCCGATGATGGCCGGGATCGTCGGCGCCTCCGTCGTCGGCGGGCAGCTCATCAGCCACACCGGCCGCTACAAGGTCTTCCCCGTGCTCGGCGGCGCCGTCTCCGCGGTCGGCATGTGGCTGCTGTCCCGGCTCGAAGTGGACACCCCCCGGCTGCACTACAGCATCTGGATGGCCGTCCTCGGCGCCGGCATCGGCATGGTGATGCCCGTCCTCGTCCTCGCCGTGCAGAACTCCGTACGGCCCGCCGACCTCGGCACCGCCACCAGCGCCAACAACTACTTCCGCCAGATCGGCGGCAGCGTCGGCGCCGCGGTCTTCGGCACCCTCTTCGCGAACCGGCTCACCGACGCCCTGCGCAGGCAACTGCCGCCGCGCGCCGGGGCCCGGCTGCCCGACCCCGAGTCCATCACCCCGCAGCTCGTCCACGCGCTGCCCCCGGCCCTGCGCGACGCCTACATCCGCGCCTACGCCGACGCGATGCCCCGGATCTTCCTCTACCTCGTCCCGGTGCTCGTCCTCGGCCTGCTCATCGCCTTCTTCCTCAAGGAGAAACCTCTGGTGTCCCACCACACCGCCGGAACCGAACCCGAATCCCTGAACACCCCAATTCCACAGGCACGTTCGCCCTACGCCGCCGGAATCCCCGTCTGCGGCACCGTCCAGCATGCCGACGGCACCGTGGTGCCCCGCGCGGCGCTCACCCTCATCGACGTCGCCGGACAGCAGATCGGGCGCGGCGCGAGCGGCGAGGACGGACGGTACGCGCTCAGCACGCCGGGCTCGGGCTCGTACGTGCTGATCGCCGCCGCCGGCGGCCACCAGCCGCAGGCCGTCTCCGTCACCGTCGGCGAACGGCCCGTCGAGCTCGACGTCGTCCTCGGCGGCGCCGGACGCCTCGCGGGCAGCGTGCTCACCGCCGACGGCACCCCCGTGCGCGAGGCCACCGTCACCCTCACCAATGTGCACGGCGAGGTCGTCGCCGCCACCCGCAGCGGCCGCGAGGGCGGCTACGTCATCACCGAACTGGTCGCCGGGGAGTACACCCTCGCCGCCAGCGCCCCGGCCTTCCGCCCGGCCGCGCTCCCGGTCAGCGTGCAGGCCTCCCGGGAGACCCGCCAGGACGTCGAACTCGCCGGCGGCGCCGTGCTGCGGGGCACGGTCCGGGCGAGTGGCGGCCGGCCCGTGGAGGACGCGCGCGTGACGCTGCTCGACGCCGCCGGCAACGTCGTCGACACCCTCACGACCGGAGCGGAAGGAATGTTCCGGTTCGTCGACCTCTCCTCCGGCGAGTACACCGTCATCGCCGCCGGCTACCCGCCGGTCGCCACCGTGCTGCAGGTCGCGGGCGGCGGCCGTACCGAACGGGACCTGCAGTTGGGGCACGAGGACTGACGAGGGCGCGGCGCGGCGGCGCCCGCAGGGCGCTGAGCTGCGCACCGGTGCGATCCGGTGAAACCAATTCCAGGATTGCCACACATCGCGACCGGCCGTAGCCGTACCGTAGTGGCGGGCGGCACAGATCGTTTGCGTACAGCCGTGGGGAGAGAGGGCCTGGGCCATGGACCGTGGCAGCGAGCGGGACACACCTCCCGGCCGCGGCGTCGGCGACGCGGCGGGCCGGATTCCGCTGGCCGTGGTCGTCGTCGACCGCGCCGGCCTGGTGTCCCACTGGAGCAGCGGCGCGCGCCGTCTGTTCGGCGTCGGCCGGGAGGAAGCCGTCGGGCGTGCCGCGGCCGACCTGCTGCCCGTCTCCGGCGCCCTTCCCGAGGACCTGCACGGCGAGGTGACGCCGGACGCCTACGAGGAGTACGACGGGCTCGGCCCCGACCTGGAGGCCTCCCTCGGCGGGCAGACCGCCTACGCCACCGCCGGCCGCGCCCGGCTCTTCCCGCACGAGCCGGACCCCGACAGCGAGCGGCTCGACGTGCTGTGGTGGGCCTATCCGCTGGTCGGCCCCGGCCCGTCGCGGCTGCTGGTGCTCGCCGCCGACGCCACCCGGCTGCGCGACGAGCGCGGTTACGACGACGAGACCGCCGAACGCATCTCGCCCGGCTTCGCCCGCCACACCGAACTGCCCGCCTCCGACGAACTCGAGCGCCGGCTGCCCGAGATCCTGCCCAACATGGGCCCGGGACTGAGCGGCCGTATCGTCTCCCAGGTGCTGGAACTGGGCTACCCGGTCCTGGAGTTCAGCCAGTTCGACCGGGTGCCCGTCACCCCGTACTGGGGCGTGCCCCGCCGCGCGGGACGCATCCGCACCGAGGCCGTCGTACCCCAGCAGCGGGTGACTTCGGTCGTCGTCCCGGCCGGTGCCGAGCAGGACCTGGAGTACGCCGCCGTGCGCGAGCGGCTGGAGTTCCTGAACGAGGTCAGCTCCCGCATCGGCTCCTCCCTCGACCTCGGTGAGACCATCCGCGAGGTCACCAGCGCCGCCGTACCCCGGTTCGCCGACTTCGCCGGCACCCATCTGCGCGCGGCCGTCCTCGCGGGCGAGGGCTTCCCGGACGGGCCGCCGGACGCGCACACCGTGATGTTCCGCGTGTGGGTCGAGCACAACGACGAACCGGGCCGCTGGGACGACACCGTGCCGGTCGGCGAGTCCTTCGCCTTCCCCGAACACACGCCGTTCTACAAGTGCATGGTCACCGGCGAACCGGTGCTCATCCCGAGGGTCACCGAGGAGCTGTCCGAGCGTATCTCGGGCGAGTTCGAGAAGCGCGACCTCAGGCCGCTCATCGGCGGCCGCTCCCTGCTGATCGTCCCGCTCAAGGCGCGTAACGTCGTCCTCGGCTTCATGGTGCTGATGCGCCGCCCCGACCGGCCGGGCTTCGACGACATGGACCGCACCACCGGCGCCGAACTCGCCGCCCGGGCGGGCCTGGTGCTCGACAACGCCCGCATGTACACCTACCAGGAGAACGTGGCCGACACCCTGCAGGACAGCATGCTCCCGCAGGTCACGCCCCGGATGGCCGGCTGTGACATCGCCACCCGGTATCTGCCGGGCACCCGGCTCGGGCGGATCGGCGGTGACTGGTTCGACACCATCAAACTGCCCGGCTCGCGCACCGCCCTCGTGGTCGGCGACGTCATGGGCCACGGCCTCAACTCGGCCGCGATGATGGGGCAGTTGCGCACTGCCGTACAGACCATGGCCACCATGGAGACCCCGCCCGCCCAACTGCTGCGCAACCTCGACGACCTGGCCCGCCGGCTCGGCGACAACTACCTCGCCACCTGTCTGTACGCCGTCTACGACCCGATCCGCGGCGAGCTGCACCTCGCCAACGCCGGACACATCCCGCCCGTGCTGGTCCGCGCCGAGGACGGCAGCAGCGAACTCCTCGACCTGCCGACCGGCGCCCCCATAGGCGTCGGTGGCGTCCCCTTCGAGGCCACCCGGGTCAAGGTCTCGCCCGGCGACCGGCTGGTGCTGTGCACCGACGGCCTGGTCGAGGTGCGCGGCTCCGACATCGGCGAGGGCCTCGCCGCGCTCTGCGAGTCCGCCGCACACCCCGCGGCCTCCATGGACGACGCCTGCGACACCATCATCCGCGCCCTGAACACGCGCGGCGGCCGCAAGGACGACGTCGCCCTGCTCATGGCCCGCCTCAACGGCATCCCCGACGACCACGTCGCCGAGTGGCGGCTCGACGCCGACCCGCGCGAGGTCGCCCGGGCCCGCCGCATGGTCCGCGAACGGCTGCTGCGGTGGGGTCTGCCGCGGTCCGTGGAGACCGCCGAGCTGCTGGTCAGCGAGGTCGTCACCAACGCCGTACGGCACGCCGTGAGCGAGCCGGTCGGGCTGCGGGTGGTCCGTACCGACGCCCTGCTGTTCGAGGTCACCGACGACGAGCCCGCACTGCCCGCCATGGTGGGCGCCGAGCCCTACGACGAGTCGGGCCGCGGCCTGCGCGTGGTCAGCCGGCTGGCACGGGAGTGGGGTGCCAGCGCGAGCGGGCACCGTAAGACGGTCTGGTTCGAACAGGCTCTCAGCGGAAGGGGATGACGAGGGGGCGTGCAGCCTGCCGGCGCGCCCCCCGCAGGCTGTCCGGGGTCCGTACATCCGGTGAAGGCCACCTCCGGCCCCTTGCCCAGTTCCAGGTCCTCGCGATATCCCGATCACGGAACCGAACCGTGGGGAGAACGCATGAACGTCTCGGACAAGTACCGCAGCAACTGGGAGAGTTACTGGAACGAAACCTCCGACGACGCGGGCGAGGCGATCTGGGACTGCGATCCCGCCCTGTCCGCCGAACCGCACACCGCCCTCCTGCTGCCCCACGCGGACCCCGCGCGCACCATCGTCGACCTCGGCTGCGGCAACGGCACCCAGACCCGCTACCTGGCCACCCGGTTCGCGCGCGCCGTCGGCGTCGACCTCTCGCACTCCGCCGTCGAGCACGCCCGCCGCGCCACGCAGGTTGACGCCGTGGAGTTCCAGCAGCTCGACCTGACCGACTCCGATGCCGTACACGCCCTGCACGAGCGTCTCGGCGACGTCAACGTCTACATGCGCGCCGTCATCCACCAGAGCGAACCGGAGGCGCGACTCGCGGTCGCCGCCGCCGTCGCCGAGCTCATCGGCGCCGAGGGCCGCGCGTTCGTCGTCGAACTCACCTCCGGCTCCCGGGACGTGCTCAGGCGCGCCGCATCCCAGGAGGGCGGCCCGGGGCCCAAGCTGCAGCGCGTCTTCCACCACGGCCTCAAGCCGGCCGACGCCGACGACCCGGAGATCCCGCGTCTGCTCGGCGAGGCCGGTCTGAAGATCCTCGCCGAGGGCGAGACGACCCTGCCGCAGACCGAGTACCTGACCGACGGCACCCGCATCGACCTGCCGGCCCACTGGTTCGTCCTGGCCGGCGCACGGTAAGGGGGCCTTCCGCGGCCTTCCGGGGTGCCTGGGCCCGCCGTCCCACGCACCCCGTTCCGCTGCCCGCGGCGGCCCTCGGTGCACTGCACGGCCAAGGACGTCCGCCGTCCGTCAGGAGTTGCGCACCACCGTCCGCTACCGCCTCACCGGCTCGCTGCCGTACCGCACCGCCACGGGCGCCGGGCACTTCGAGACGGGCCGGCGGCAGAGCCCTCGACGAGGGTCGCTCCGGGTCGTAGCCTGCCCGCTCTCCGGCGCGTAACGTGACGCAGCATGAAGATCCTCATCAGTGCCGACATGGAGGGGGCCACGGGCGTCACCTGGCCGGCCGACGTGCTTCCGGGGACGCCGCAGTGGGAGCGGTGCCGGTCGATGTTCACCTCGGACGTGAACGCCGCCGTGGAGGGCTTCTTCGACGGCGGCGCCGACCAGGTGCTCGTCAACGAGGCCCACTGGAGCATGCGCAACCTGCTGCTGGAGCGGCTCGACGAGCGGGCCGAGATGCTCACCGGACGGCACAAGTCGCTGTCCATGGTGGAGGGCGTGCAACACGGCGACGTCGACGGAATCGCGTTCGTCGGCTACCACGCGGGCGCCGGGATGGAGGGCGTCCTCGCCCACACCTACCTCGCCAACCAGATCACCGGGGTCTGGGTGAACGACGCCCGCGCCAGCGAGGGCCTGCTCAACGCGCATGTCGTCGCCGAGTACGGCGTCCCCGTCGTCCTCGTCACCGGGGACGACGTGGCCTGCGAGGACGCGCTCGGCTACGCGCCGGAGGCGCTGAAGGTCGCGGTGAAGGACCATGTGTCCCGGTATGCGGCGGTGTGCCGGACGCCCGCGCGCACGGCCGCCGACATCCGCGCCGCCGCCAAGGAGGCCGCCCGGCTCGCGGTGCGTCATGTACCCGTCGAGGCGGGGCCGTTCACCGTCGCCGTCGAGTTCGACGCCGAGCACCTGGCGATGGCCGCGACCGTCGTGCCCGGGGTCGCGCGGATCGGGGAGCGGAAGGTGGCGTACACCAGCGCCACGATGTACGAGGGGATCCGGACGTTCAAGGCGGTCACCACGATCGTCTCCGCCGCCGTGGAGGAGCAGTATGGCTGACCAGCCGGCCGACCAGCAGGCCCTGGACGAGGTCGTGGAGTTCACCTCCGGTCTGATCCGCATCGACACCACCAACCGCGGCGGCGGGGACTGCCGGGAGCGGCCCGCCGCGGAGTACGCGGCCGAACGGCTGGCCGGGGCCGGACTGGAACCCGTGCTGCTGGAGCGGACGCCGGGCCGCACCAACGTCGTCGCCCGGATCGAGGGCACCGATCCCTCCGCCGCCGCGCTCCTGGTCCACGGTCACCTCGACGTGGTACCCGCGGAGGCCGCCGACTGGAGCGTGCCCCCGTTCTCCGGGGAGATCCGCGACGGCGTCGTGTGGGGGCGGGGCGCCGTCGACATGAAGAACATGGACGCGATGATCCTCGCGGTCGTCCGGTCCTGGGCCCGGCATGGCGTACGGCCGCGCCGGGACGTCGTCGTCGCGTTCACCGCCGACGAGGAGGCCAGCGCCGAGGACGGCTCCGGGTTCCTCGCCGACCGGCATCCCGAGCTGTTCGAGGGCTGTACCGAGGGCATCAGCGAGTCCGGCGCCTTCACCTTCCACGACGGCGCCGGCCGGCAGCTCTACCCCATCGCGGCGGGGGAGCGGGGCACCGGCTGGCTGAAGCTCACCGCGCGCGGCCGGGCCGGACACGGCTCCAAGGTGAACAAGGAGAACGCGGTGACCCGGCTCGCCGCCGCCGTCACCCGTATCGGCGAGCACGAGTGGCGCCTCGGCCTCACCCCGACGGTGCGGGCCGCACTCACCGAACTCGCCGCCGTGTACGGCATCGAGCCCGACTTCGCGGACGTGGACCAACTGCTGGAGAAGCTCGGACCGGCGGCCAAGCTGGTCGAGGCGACCGTCCGCAACAGTGCCAACCCGACCATGCTGGAGGCCGGTTACAAGCTGAACGTGATTCCCGGCGAGGCGGTCGCCTACGTCGACGGGCGCTATCTGCCGGGCGGCGAGGAGGAGTTCACCGCCACCCTCGACCATCTGACCGGGCCCGACGTGAACTGGGAGTTCGCCCATCGGGAGGTGGCCCTCGAGGCGCCGGTGGACTCGCCGACCTTCGCGAGGATGCGGGCCGCCGTCAAGGAGTTCGCGCCCGAAGGGCACGTGGTGCCGTACTGCATGTCCGGCGGCACGGACGCCAAGCAGTTCTCCCGGCTCGGTATCACCGGCTATGGTTTCGCCCCGTTGAAGCTGCCCGAGAATCTCGACTACCAGGCGCTGTTCCACGGCGTGGACGAGCGCGTGCCGGTCGAGGCGCTGCACTTCGGCGTGCGGGTACTCGACCGCTTCCTGCGGACTGCCTAGGGAAGGGGAACGAGGTGCTGACCTCGCCGTACGGATCGTGGCCGTCGCCCATCGACGCGGCGCTGGCCGCCGCGCACGACGGGCAGCCGGAGTGGGTGGGCTTCGTCGGGGACGAGGTGTGGTGGACCGAGCCGCGGCCGGCCGAGGGCGGCCGCCGGGCACTGGTGCGGCGGACGGCACAGGGCGCGGAGGAGGTCGTGCTGCCCGCGCCGTGGAACGTGCGCAACCGGGTGGTGGAGTACGGCGGCCGGCCCTGGACCGGGGCGCCGCGCGACGGCGGACCGCTCGTGGTGTTCACCGACTTCGCCGACCAACGGCTGTACCGGTACGAGCCCGGCGGCGAGCCGCGCCCGCTGACCCCGGTGTCCCCGGTGGGCGGGGGACTGCGCTGGGCGGACCCGCACATGGACCTCGAGCGCGACGAGGTGTGGTGCGTGCTGGAGGAGTTCACCGGGGAGGGCCCCTCGGACGTGCGGCGGGTGCTGGCTGCCGTGCCGCTGGACGGCTCCGCCGCCGGGGACCGGTCCGCCGTACGCGAACTCACCGACGGCCGGCACCGGTTCGTCACCGGGCCCCGCGTCTCGCCGGACGGCCGCCGGGCGGCCTGGCTCGCCTGGGACCATCCGCGCATGCCGTGGGACGGGACCGAACTGCTCGTCGCCGACATCGGGGACGACGGCACACTGCACACCGTCCGCACGGTGGCCGGCGGACCCCAGGAGGCGATCGCGCAGGCCGAATGGTCGGCGGACAACCGTCTTCTGTACGCGAGTGACCGCAGCGGCTGGTGGAACCTGTACCGGGACGGCATCCCGCTGTGCCGGCGCGAGGAGGAGTTCGCCGGCCCGTTGTGGAAGCCGGGCCTGCGCTGGTTCGCGCCGCTGGACAACGCCCTGGTGGCGGTCGTACACGGCCGGGGGCCGACCGTGCTCGGGATACTGGACCCGGAGTCCGGGGAGATCGTCGACGCCGCCGGGCCGTGGACCGAGTTCGGCGCCACCCTGGCGGTCCACGGCGGGCGTGTGGTGGGCGTCGGTGCCAGCCCGCGCACCGGGCCCGAGGTGGTCGAGCTGAACACCGCCACCGGCCGGGCCCGCGCGATCGGCGCCCGGCACCGGGACGCCGTCGACCCCGCGTACTACCCGGAGCCGCAGATCCGCGTCTTCACCGGACCCGACGGCCGTGAGGTGCACGCCCACGTCTACCCGCCGCACCACCCCGAACGCACCGCTCCCGACGGGGAGCTGCCGCCCTACGTCATCTGGGCGCACGGCGGCCCCACCAGCCGGGTGCCGCTCGTGCTGGACCTGGAGATCGCCTACTTCACCTCGCGTGGCATCGGCGTCGCGGAGGTGAACTACGGCGGCTCCACCGGGTACGGCCGGGCCTACCGCGAGCGGCTGCGCGAGCAGTGGGGCGTGGTCGACGTCGAGGACTGCGCGGCCGTCGCCCGTGCCCTCGCCGACGAGGGCACCGCCGATCCCGCCCGGCTCGCGATCCGGGGCGGCAGCGCGGGCGGCTGGACCACCGCCGCCTCCCTGACCACGACCGACGTCTACGCCTGCGGCACCATCATCTACCCGGTCCTGGACCTGGTCACCTGGGGGCCGGGGGAGACCCACGACTTCGAGTCCCGCTACCTGGAGTCGCTGATCGGCCCGCTCGCCGAGGTGCCCGCCCGGTACGCCGAGCGCTCGCCGGGCACCCACGCCGACCGGCTCACCGCGCCGTTCCTGCTGCTCCTTGGCCTGGACGACGTGATCTGCCCGCCCACCCAGTGCGAACGTCTCCTCGCCCGGATCGCCGGCCGGGACGTGCCGCACGCATACCTCACCTTCGAGGGAGAGGGGCACGGATTCCGGCGGGCGGAGACCATGGTGCGCGCCCTGGAGGCCGAACTCTCCCTGTACGCCCAGGTGTTCAAACTGGACGTGACCGATGTCCCGAGACTGGAGCTGCACACGTGAAGGAACTGACGCGCCCGGAGCGGCTGGCCCCGGGCGCCCGGGTGGCCGTCGTCGCCACCAGCGGGCCGGTGCCCGAGGAGCGGCTGCAGGCGGGGCTCGACGTGCTGCGCGGCTGGGACCTGGATCCGGTCGTCGCACCCCATGTGCTCGACCGTCACGGCGAGTTCGGCTACCTGGCCGGCCGGGACGCCGAGCGCGCGGCCGACCTCCAGAACGCCTGGTGCGACCCGGCCGTCGCCGCGGTGCTGTGCGCCCGCGGCGGGTACGGCGCCCAGCGCATGGTCGACCTGCTGGACTGGGACGCGATGCGGGCGGCCGGGCCCAAGGTGTTCGTGGGCTTCAGCGACGTCACCGTGCTGCACCAGGCGTTCGCCACCCGGCTGGGTCTGGTCAGCCTGTACGGGCCGGCCGCCGCCGGGATCGACTTCATCAAGAGCGCCCGCGCACAGGAGCGGCTGCACTCCACCCTGTTCGCTCCGGAGAGCGTGCGGACCCTGATCTCGGCCGGGACCGGACTGGCGCCCGGCCGAGCCCGGGGGATCACGCTCGGTGGCTGTCTGAGCCTGCTGGCCACCGACCTCGGCACCCCGTACGCCCGGCCCGCCGCCCGGGGCGGGCTGCTGCTCCTGGAGGACGTGGCCGAAGCGCCGTACCGCGTCGACCGGTTGCTGACCCAGTTGCTGCGCTCCGGCTGGCTCGACGGGGTCGCCGGGATCGGGCTCGGCTCCTGGCGCGACTGCGGCCGTTACGAGGAACTGCGCCCGGTCCTCGCCGACCGGCTCGGCGGACTCGGGGTGCCGGTGGTGGAGGAGCTGGGATTCGGGCACTGCGACGACGCGGTGACCGTCCCGTTCGGCGTGCGGGCCGAACTCGACGCGGACGCGGGCACCTTGACACTGGACGAACCGGCCCTGCGCTGACGGCCCGCACTGAATCTCCGCCAGAAACTTCGACGTGTGTCGGCTCGGACGGATCGGCTGGTGCCGGTCTGGGGGATGCCGGGTGCCGGTCCGGGTGGATTGGCTGGAGCCGGGCTGGCTGGGTTTCCGTGCCGGTTCGTGCGGGTTCGAGGTGCTGGCCCGGGTGGGTTGGCTGGTGTCGGGCGGGGTGGATGTCAGGTGCCGGTCCGGGTGGATGCCGGGTGCCGGGCTGGGTGGATTCGGGGTGTCGACCCGGGCGGATGTCAGGTGCCGGGCTGGGCGGGTTCGAGGTGTCGGCTCGGGCGGATCGGCTGGTGCCGGTCCGGGTGGATGTCCGGTGCCGGTCCGGATGGATGCCGGGTGCCGGGCTGGGCGGGTTCGAGGTACCGGTCCGGGTGGATTCGGGGTGTCGGTCCGGGCGGATGTCAGGTGCCGGTTCGGGAGGATTGGGGGTGTTGGCCCAGGCTGATTCCAGGAGCCGGTGTCGGATTGCCGGTGACGGGCCGGGCGGATTCCTGGGCGACGGGCCGGGCAGATTCGCGGAGACCGTGTGGGCGGGACGCCGTACGCTGGCACGATGCCGCACACCGCATGCCACTACCTCGCCGAGGGCCCCCGCGTGGGCATCCGTCACTTCACCCTCGAGGACGGACCCGAGTTCACCGCGAGGACCCGGGAGAGCAAGGACCTGCACCGGCCCTGGCTGTTCCCGCCGGACAAGGACAAGGCCTACGCCGCCTACGCGCGCCCGCTGATCGAGGACCCGACCAAGGCCGGCTTCCTGGTGTGCGAGAAGGACAGCGGGGAGGTCGCCGGGTTCATCAACATCAACAACATCGTGCGCGGCGGCTTCCAGTGCGGCGCCCTCGGCTACGGGGCCTTCGCGCACGCCGCCGGGCGCGGCCTGATGCGCGAGGGCCTCGACCTGGTCATCGAGTACGCCTTCGGCCCACTCGGGCTGCACCGGCTGGAGATCAACGTGCAGCCCGAGAACACCGCCTCCATCGCGATGGCGCGCGGCGCAGGCTTCCGGCTGGAGGGGTTCTCCCCGGCCATGCTCTACATCGACGGCGCCTGGCGCGACCACGAACGCTGGGCACTCACCGCCGAGATGCGCGACCCCACCGTCTGAACAGACCCTTTGCGCAATCCTGACCGGCACATCCCCTGGCCGACTCGACCCACGCCGGGTTCCATGGTGATCGTGACGAGGATCCGACGTGAGGTACTGACGCTGCCCGCCGCGCAGTTGGGGCCCGACAACCCCCTGCCCCCGCTGCGCCCGCTCGACGAGGTCCACCGCATCGACGGCCGCGACCGGGACGGCATGCCCAGGGACATGGCCCGCCAGCTCGGCTACGAGCCGCTGCGCAGCCTGCTCCCGGTCCGCGTCCGCGACGGCTACGACAGAACCCGCGAGCCCCGCCCCCTCGACGCCCTGGTGATCGAGAACGACCGGCTGCGCGCCACCGTCCTGCCCGGCCTCGGCGGCCGCATCGCCTCCCTGATCCACCTGCCCACCGGACGCGAACTCCTCTACCGCAACCCGGTGTTCCAGCCCGCCAACTTCGCCCTGAACGGCGCCTGGTACTCCGGTGGCATCGAATGGAACATCGGCGCCACGGGCCACACCACCCTCTCCTGCGCACCCCTGCACGCCGCCCGCGTCCCCGCCCCGGACGGGGGCGAGATGCTGCGCCTGTGGGAGTGGGAGCGGCTGCGTGACCTGCCCTTCCAGGTCGACCTGTGGCTGCCCGACGGCTCCGACTTCCTCTACGTCGGCGTCCGCCTCCGCAACCCGCACGAGCGGCCGGTGCCGACGTACTGGTGGTCCAACATCGCGGTGCCGGAGGAGCGCCGGGTCCTGGCCCCCGCCGAGGAGGCGTGGAACTTCGGCTACGAGCGCCGCCTGCGCCGCGTGCCCGTCCCGTCGTACGACGGCATCGACCGCACCCAGCCTCTCAACAGCCCCTACGCCGCCGACTACTTCTACGAGGTGCCGGACGGCCGCCGCCGCTGGATCGCCGCGCTGGACGCCGACGGCCACGGGCTGGTGCAGACCTCCACCGACGCCCTGCGCGGCCGCAAGCTCTTCGTGTGGGGCCACCTCCCCGGCGGCCGGCGCTGGCAGGAGTGGCTGACCGAACCCGGCACCGGCGGCTACTGCGAGATCCAGGCCGGGCTCGCCCGCACCCAGCTGGAACACGTCCGGCTGGAGGCCGAGAGCGAGGTGTCCTGGCTGGAGGCGTACGGCCCGCTCGACGCATCCCCCGAGGGGGAGTGGACCCGGGCCGTGCAGAGCGCGGAGGAACGGCTGGAGTCCACCCTGCCGCGCGCCCGGGTGGAGGAGGCGCATGCGGCATGGCAGCCGTGCGCCGACACCGAACCCGGCGAGATCCTGGCCGCCGGATCCGGCTGGGGCGCCCTCGAAGTGCTGCGCGGCGACTGGAAACTGCCCGGCACCCCGTTCCCCGAGTCCACCCTCGGCGAGGCACAGGCCCCCTGGCGGGAACTGCTGCGCACCGGCTCCCTGCCCGAGCCGCGCCGGGTACGGCCGCCCGGCGAGACCCTCGTCGCCCCGCACTGGCGGGACATGCTGGAAACCGCGCCCGCCACCCCGCACACCGAGTACCACCTCGGCGTCGCCCAGTGGCACGCCGGCGACCGCGCCCAGGCCGTCCGCAGCTGGGAACGCGCCCTCGGACTCGCCCCGTCTCTCTGGCCGTTGCTGCGCTGCCTGGCCGTCGCCGACCAGGAGTCCGGTCATCACGAACGGGCCGCCGATCGGTACGCGGACGCCTTCGACGACCTGTGCCGCGAGCGCCGCGACGACAAGGAGACATGGACCGCCGCCGTGGCCGCGCTCGGGCGGGAAACCCTGCAGGCACTGTTCCGGGTGCGGCGGACGGCGGACGCCCGGGCGGTCTGGGACCGGTTGCTGCCCGCCGTGCGCCGGCGCGGCCGGTTCCGGCTGCTGGAGGCCGAACTGCTGCTCGCCGAGGGCCGGCCCGAGGAGGCCCGGACGGTGTTCGGCACGGGGTTCGAGGTCGCCGACCTGCGGGAGGGCGAGGAGGTGCTCGGCCGGTTGTGGGCCCGGCTCACCGACGAGCCCCTGCCCGCCCGCCACGACTTCCGGATGCGGCCCGACGCGGTCTGACCGGCTCAGCCCCGCTGGTCGACGTACTCGAACACCGACCCGTCCGGATGCATCGCGATCAGGTTCCGGCCCACCGGCGTCGGCACCGGCCCCGCGATGATCCGGGCACCGAGGTCGGTCAGCAGCCGGTGTGCCTCGTCCACGTCCTCGACGGCGATGGTCGCCGCCACCTTGCGCAGGATCTCCAATTCCGCCTCCGGGCCGCTCATCAGCAGGAAGGAGCCGATCGCGGCGACCTGGACCCCACCGCGCCCGAAACGCAGCGCTCTGCCGCCCGACAGACGCTCGTAGAAGGGGATCGCGGTCTCGAGGTCGTCGACGCAGATGCGCAGCGAGGCGCCCAGAATCTCCATGCGCCCGAGCCTAGTTGCGGCGACCCGGGCCGTGCAGGGAGCCCGCGTTACCCGCTGTGTCCGCCGGGTACCCGCAGGGTATGGACCGTTCGGAACACCTGGAACACCTGGAACATCTCGACAAGCGTCTGGTCGAAGAGCTGGCACAGGTGGCACGCGAGACGGTACGCGACGAACTGCGCGAACAGTCCCGCAAGCAGCGTCGCACCGCCCTGCTCTACGCCGCGTCCGGCGCCGCCGCGCTGTACGCCGGTGCCGCGCTGGCCCTCGCCGTCGGCCTGGCCCTGGCGACCGGCCTGCCCAGCTGGGGCGCCGCCCTGATCACTGCGGCGATCACGGGCGCGGTGGCCTACGCCCTGCGCGGCGCCGCCCACCCGAGGCACGGCCACCCCTCGCCTCCGGCGCACGTCATCGGCGGCACCCCGCCGGCGGGCCCGCCGAGCGGCCTGGGCCTGCCATACCCTCCGATGCCGAAGGAGCCTCCGGACACCGGCGACCACAGGGCCTGAGCACAGCGAACCGAACCGAAGAACCCCTTCTGATCGACCCGATCTGGTTCACGTACACCCGGTCGAACCCGGCGTCGGCGAACGCCGTCAACGTGGACAGGTGCTGATCACTGCCGTCTCGATGGGCAGCGACACCGCCTCGGACAGGGCCCCGATCACCGACCACACGAACGCGCTCTGCCTCTGCGCGTCGTTCCACGGATGGAAGTGGTCGGAGATCCACAGCGCCCGGAAGCCGGCCTGCTCGTCGATCCGGGCCTGCTCGACGAGCTCGGCGGGGTGTGCTCCTGGCTCGCCAGGAAATGGCCGTACCGGGCATGCCGAAACTCCCCACGGGCGACGCCGGTCCCGGGCCGGGTAACCGGTGCCTGCCGGGTCAAACACCGCGGGCGCGGCGCGGCGTTCGGGTGCTCCGACCGGCGTACGGGTGACCCGCGCGGCGTTTGGGTGCCCCGGCCTCGGTTACGCGGAAAACCTCGGACGAGCCACACCGCCGGAGGCGCACCGTGAGCCGATCTCACGTCGTGATCGTCGGCGCCGGTTTCGCCGGGTACCGGGCTGCCCGCACACTGGCCCGGCTGACCCGGAACCGGGCCGACATCACTCTGCTGAACCCGACCGACTACTTCCTGTACCTGCCCCTGCTGCCCCAGGTCGCCGCCGGCATCCTGGAGGCCCGCAGGGTCACCGTGTCGCTGCCGGGCACCCTGCACGGCGTGCGGATGGTGCTCGGCGAGGCCAACCATGTCGACCTCGACGGCCGTACGGTGCACTACTCCGACGCCGAGGGCGGCATCGGCACCCTCACCTACGACCGGCTGGTGCTGTGTGTGGGCAGCGTCAACAAGCTGCTGCCCATCCCCGGGGTCGCCGAGCACGCGCACGGCTTCCGCGGGCTGCCCGAGGCGCTGTACCTGCGCGACCACGTGACCCGGCAGGTGGAGCTGGCCGCCACGGAGGACGATCCGAAGGCCTGCGCGGCCCGCTGCACCTTCGTCGTGGTCGGCGCCGGCTACACCGGCACCGAGGTGGCCGCGCAGATGCAGCTGCTCACCGACCGGCTGGCCCGCCGGCATCCGCTGTGCGCCGGGTTCCGGCCGCGCTGGATCCTGCTGGACGTGGCGCCGCGCGTGCTGCCGGAGCTGGCCGAGCGGCTGTCCCGGACGGCCGACCGGGTGCTGCGGGCTCGGGGCGTCGAGGTCCGGATGGGTACGTCGGTGAAGGAGGCCACCCACGACGGGGTGCTGCTCACCGACGGCGAGTTCGTCGCGTCCCGGACGCTGGTGTGGTGTGTCGGGGTACGGCCCGATCCGCTGGTGGAGGCGGTCGGGCAGCCGCTGGAGCGGGGCCGGCTGATCGTCGACCCTCATCTGCAGGTGCCGAGCCGGCCGGAGGTGTTCTGCTGCGGGGACGCGGCCGCCGTACCGGACCTGGAGAAGCCGGGGTCCTTCACGCCGATGACGGCCCAGCACGCGTGGCGCCAGGGCCGGGTGGCCGGGGAGAACGTGGCCGCCTCGCTCGGTGTCGGCCGGCGCCGGCGGGCCTACCGCCATCGCGACCTGGGTTTCGCCGTCGACCTCGGCGGGATCCAGGCCGCCGCGAACCCGTTCGGCGTCCCGCTGTCCGGCCCGGCGGCCGGTGCGGTCACCCGCGGCTACCACCTGGCCGCGCTGCCCGGCAACCGCGTCCGGGTGGCCGCCGACTGGCTGCTGGACGCCGTACTGCCGCGCCAGGGCGTCCAGTTGGGCCTCGTACGGTCCTGGTCGGTTCCCCTGGACACGGCCTCTCCGGAGCTGGCACGCGTACCGGGCGGGCCGGAGCGCGCGGGTGAGCCGGAGCAGGCGGAAGAAGCGGTGCGGACCCGGCAAGCGGAACGTGACGGCGAACCGCCGGCCGCCGGGCGCGGGGACCACCCCGCCCCCGGCCCGGTCAAGCGCACCGACCCGCCGGACCCCGCTGCCGGGTGACCGCCGAGTGACCCGCTGCCGAGTGGCCTCCGGCCGTACCCCCTCGACTCACCGCAAGGAGACCCATGAACACCGCCGAACTCGCCGAGCTGGGACAGCAGTTGCGCGTGGACAGCGTGCGGGCATCCGCCGCCGCGGGATCCGGGCACCCCACGTCCTCGATGTCCGCCGCCGATCTGATGGCCGTACTCCTCGCCAACCATCTGCGCTACGACTTCGAACGCCCCGAGCACCCCGCCAACGACCGCTTCGTGCTGTCCAAGGGACACGCCTCGCCCCTGCTGTACGCCACGTACAAGGCGGCCGGTGCCATCGAGGACGGCGAGCTGCTCACCTTCCGCAAGCTCGGCAGCCGGCTCGAAGGACACCCGACGCCCCGGCGGCTGCCCTGGGTGGAGACGGCCACCGGATCCCTCGGCCAGGGCCTGCCGGTCGGGGTCGGCATCGCCCTCGCCGGCAAGCGGCTGGAGCGCACCGGCTACCGGGTGTGGGTGCTGTGCGGCGACAGTGAGCTCGCGGAGGGCTCGGTCTGGGAGGCCGCCGAACACGCCGGGCACGAACACCTGGACAACCTGATCGCGATCGTGGACGTCAACCGGCTCGGCCAGCGCGGCCCCACCCGGCACGGCCACCACCTGGACGCCTACGCCCGCCGATTCCAGGCCTTCGGCTGGCACACCGTCGAGATCGACGGCCACGACGTCGACAAGATCGACCGGGCCTACGGCGAGGCGCTGTCCACGGCCGGGCAGCCCGTGGCGATCCTCGCCCGCACCCTCAAGGGCAAGGGCGTGGCCGCCGTCGAGGACCTGGAGGGCCATCACGGAAAGCCGCTGGCGGACGCCGAGGAGGCCGTCGCCGAGCTCGGCGGACCGCGCTCGCTGCACGTCCGGGTCGGCGAGCCGCCGGCCGCCGCCGCGCTGCGCGACCTGACGACCGAGGTGCTGCAGCTCCCGCGCTACGACGAGGGCGACGAGGTCGCGACCCGGGATGCCTTCGGCGCCGCACTCGCCGCCCTCGGCAGCGCGCGGGGCGATGTCGTCGCCCTGGACGGCGAGGTCGGCGACTCCACCCGCACCGAGGAGTTCGCCAAGGCCCACCCCGACCGGTTCTTCGAGTGCTACATCGCCGAGCAGCAGCTGGTCGCCGCGGCCGTCGGCATGGCGGTGCGGGGCTGGCTGCCGTACGCCTCGACGTTCGCCGCGTTCCTCACCCGCGCACACGACTTCGTGCGGATGGCGTCCATCAGCGGCTCCGGCATCAACCTGGTCGGCTCGCACGCCGGCGTCGCGATCGGCCAGGACGGGCCCTCCCAGATGGGCCTGGAGGACCTGGCGATGTTCCGCGCCGTGTACGGCTCGACCGTGCTCTATCCGTGCGACGCCAACCAGACCGCCCGGCTGGTCGCGGCCATGGCCGGCCTCGACGGGATCCGCTATCTGCGCACCTCGCGCGGCAAGACACCGGTCATCTACGGCCCCGACGAGGAGTTCCCGGTCGGTGGCAGCAAGACGCTCGTCTCCAGCGAGGAGGACCGGCTGACGGTCGTGGCCGCCGGGGTCACCGTGCCCGAGGCGCTGGCCGCGGCCGACCGGCTCGCCGCGGACGGCATCCGGGTACGCGTCATCGACCTGTACTCCGTCAAGCCCGTCGACGCCGAGACGTTGCACCGGGCCGCCGAGGAGACCGGCTGTCTGCTCACCGTGGAGGACCACCACGCCGAGGGCGGCCTCGGTGACGCCGTCGCGGAGGCCTTCGGCGACGGCCGGCCCGTGCCCCGGCTGGTCCGGCTCGCGGTGCGCACCATGCCGGGCTCGGCCGCGCCCGACGAGCAGCTGAACGCGGCCGGCATCGACGCCGTGGGCATCGCGACGGCGGCCAGGCTGCTGGTGGAGGAGGCGGTCGTGCGATGAACGACGCGGACGCCCGGACCGTACGGGCGGGCCACCGCACGGTGGAGATCAAGCGGCCCGGGAAGGTCCTCTTCCCGGGCGGCGCCGGCGCCAAGGAGTACACCAAGGGCGATCTCGCCGACTACTACCGGTCCGTCGCGCCGTACATGCTGCCGCACCTGCGGGGCCGTCCGCTGATGCTGGAGCGGTATCCGGACGGTGTCGACGGGCAGCGCTTCATGCAGAAGAACATCCCGGAGCACTATCCGGACTGGATCACCCGCGCCGAGGTCCCCAAGGAGGGCGGCACGGTCACCCATGCCGTCTGCGACGACACCGCCACCCTCCTCTACCTCGCCGACCAGGCCTGCCTCACCCTGCACCGCTGGCTCTCCCGCACGGACCGCGCCGCCGGCCCGGACCACCCCGACCGGCTCGTCTTCGACCTCGACCCTCCCGGCGACGACTTCGCCCCCGTGCGTGAGGCGGCCGGCCTGCTGCGGGAGCTGCTGGACGAACTGGGGCTGCCCGCCGCCCCCATGACCACCGGGTCGCGCGGTCTCCATCTCGTCGTCCACCTCGACGGCCGCAGCGACTTCGACGAGGTCCGCGAAGTCGCCCGTGACGTGGCCGAGTTGCTGGCCTCCCGGCATCCGGACCGGCTCACCACGGCGGCCCGGAAACAGGACCGCGGTGACCGCCTCTACCTCGACGTGCAGCGCAATGCCTACGCACAGACCGCTGTCGCCCCCTACACCGTGCGCGCCCGCCCCGGCGCCCCCGTCGCCGTACCCCTCGCCTGGGAGCAGCTGGACGACCCCGGGCTCGACGCCCGCCGCTGGACCATCGCCGACGCCGTCGACCAGGCCGGCACCGATCCCTGGGCCGGCCTGCCGGGCCGGGGGCGCGCCCTGGGTCCGGCCCGGCGGCGTCTCGCGGACCATCGCACCTGAATGTTTGGCCAGGGATGACCGGGCCACCCGCAGAGGGAGGTGGCCATGTCGAACACAAACAACACATCCCAGTCACAACGTCCACAGAAAACACATAACTCACAGGAGTCACACAGCGACGACAAGCGCAGCAAGGCAGAGGAGCCTCGGCCCGCGCCCATCGAGGTGCTGCGACAAGCGCGTGCCCAGCTCGCCGAACTCACCGGGCTTGCCCCCGAGTCGGTGACCTCCTTCGAGCAGACCGAGGACGGATGGGCGCTTGAGGTGGAGGTTCTCGAACTCGCGCGGGTCCCGGACACCATGAGCCTGATGGCGAGCTACCAGATCGATCTCGACCAGGAGGCCCGGCTCACCGGCTACCGGCGCGTTCACCGATATGAACGCGGACGGTCCGACGCGCGCCGACCCGGCGGTCGCTAGGCCGCCCCCCGCCTACCGCGCCCACGGAGCCACCGTGACACCGACCACTCACGAGGAGGAGCAGCGGGCATGACCGTTGTCCCGGCACAGCAGACCGCAGGTGGAGGCGGCAGCAGCGGCCTCTACGACGTACTGGAACTGGTCCTGGACAGGGGACTCGTGATCGACGCGTTCGTGCGGGTCTCCCTGGTCGGTATCGAGATCCTGAAGATCGACGTCCGGGTCGTCGTGGCCAGCGTCGACACATATCTGCGCTTCGCCGAGGCGTGCAACCGTCTCGACCTGGAGGCCGGACCCCACAAGACCCCCGGGCTGCCCGACCTCGTCGGCGAGGTCACCGAGTCCGGCGCGCGCGGCAAGTCCAAGGGCGCCCTGTCCGGCGCCGCGGAGACCATCTCCGACGCCTTCAAGCAGGCCCGCGAGGAGGGCGCCGAGGCCCGGCCCCGCGCCCGTAAGGACACAGCCCGCAGGAAGGAGGAGAGGGAGTGAGTACGTACGTCTACGGGATCATCGCCCGGTCGCACCCCTCCCTGCCCGAGGGCATGACGGGCGTGGGCGAGCCGCCCCGTCCGGTGCGGGTCGTCACGGCCGGTGAGCTGGCCGCCCTGGTCAGTGACGCCCCCGAGGGGCTGCGGCCCAAGCGCCGCGACCTGCTCGCACACCAGAACGTCCTCGCCGAGAGCGGCGCGGCCGGCTGTGTGCTGCCGATGCGGTTCGGGAACCTGGCTCCCGACGACGAGACCGTCACCCACGTGCTCGACGAGCGCGCCGACCACTACCGGGAGCGGCTGAAGGCCCTGGACGGCAAGGTCGAGTACAACGTCAAGGCGAACCACGTGGAGGACGCCGTCCTGCAGCGTGTGATGGCCGAGGACGCGGAGCTGCGCTCGTTCGCCGAGGCCACCCGACGGGCGGGCGGCGGCACTTACGACGACAGGCTGCGCCTCGGCGAGATGGTCGCGACCGCCGTCAAAGCCAAGGAGGCCGAGGACGCGGTCTCTGTGCAGGCTGGTCTCGAGCCGGCCGCCGCCGCGGTCAGCGCCGGCCCGCAGTCCACGGGCTGGCTGCTCAACGTCTCGTTCCTGGTTCCCCGGGAGGGGGCCGAGGGCTTCGTCACCGCCGTCGAGCAGGTCCGCGCCGGTCATCCCGACCTCGAACTGCGCGTCAACGGCCCGCTGCCGCCGTACAGCTTCGTCGAGCCCGGCCCCGCCGAACCGGCGGCCGACACGGCCGGCACGGATGCCGGGGCGCGGTGAGACGACGGGCCCGAAAGGAGGAGGCGATGGGGCTGATCGGTGAGGTGCTGCTGCTGCCGTTCGCACCGGTGCGCGGCGCCGGGTGGGTGATCGGCCAGGTCCTCCGCGAGGCGGAACGGATCTACTACGACCCCGCCACCGTGCGGGCGGAACTCGCCCGCCTCGAAGAGCGGCTGGAGGCGGGCGAGATCACCGAGGAGGAGTTCGACCGGTGCGAGGACGAGCTGCTCGACCGGCTGGAGACCGGCATGCGCTCCGGCTACGCAACAGGCGAGGGGACGTGATGATGAACCGAACGGCACTGGGCCTCGCCATAGGGGCCGGATATCTCCTGGGACGCACGAAGAAGCTGAAAATGGCCGTCGCGGTCGGCTCCCTGGTCGCGGGCAAGAAGCTGAACCTCGGCCCAGGAACGCTCGCCGCCGTGGCGCGGCAGCAACTGCGTGACAACCCGCAGTTCAAGGAGATCGGCGATCAGCTGCGCGAGGATCTTCGGGGCGTCGGCAAGGCGGCCTCCGGGGCCATGGTCGAGCGGCAGATGAGCGCGCTCGCCGACCGGCTGCACGACCGGACCGCCCACGTCCGCGACGAGCTGTCCGGGGCGCTGCCCGCCGTCGACTCCGACGAGGAGCGGGACGAGGACGACGACCGTGAGGCGCGCGGGGACCGCGGACGCACGGCGCGCGAGGACGACGACCGCGAGGGCCGCCGGCGGCAGCCGTCCGGCCGGAAGGCGGGCAAGACGCCCTCGGTGAAGAAGGCCTCCGCGGGCAGGAAGGCCGCGGCGGAGAAGACGGCCCCCGCGAAGAAGGCGGCGGCCAGGAAGACCGGCACAGCCGGGAAGAAGACGGCCGGCAGCCGTGGCGCCGGCTCGTCGAAGGGCGGCGATGACCGATGACCGAGACCCTCGGATCCGCGGCGTCCACGGCCGGCCGGGCCACGAAGGCCGCGCAGGACAACCCGCTCGCCGACCTCGCCCACAGCGAGGCCGCCGACCGGCTGAAGGACGAGGCACAGGAATACCTGGCCGCCCAGGCCGAACGGCTGCTCAGCGGCCTCGGGCGCAAGCTCGGCGAGACCACCGTCAAGCTCAACGACATCGCCGAGGGCAACAGCCCCGGCTTCGCCAAACTGGCGCTCGACGCAGGCCGCAAGATCGCCGAAGGCAAGGGGCCGCTGCGCTCCGCCCTGGAGCTGGGGGCCTCGAGAGTCAAGGACAACGTCACGGAGGCGGTCAAGAACCTCGGGGGCGGTAAGGGCAGGAAGAAGGGCGGGGGCGGCAACAAGCCCACGGTCATCATGGAGTCGGTGGACGTCGGCGTGCCGGTGCGCACCGCCTACGACCAGTGGACCCAGTACCAGGACTTCTCCACCTTCGCCAAGGGCGTCAAGAGCGCGAGCCGTGCCGACGACACCGGCTCCGACTGGCAGGCCAAGATCTTCTGGTCCAGCCGGAGCTGGAAGGCGCACACCACCGAGCAGCTCCCCGACCGGCGCATCCAGTGGACCTCGCAGGGCGCCAAGGGCACCACGAAGGGGGTCGTGACCTTCCACGACCTGGGCGAGAACCTCACCCGGATCCTGCTGGTCATGGAGTACTACCCGACCGGCCTGTTCGAGAAGACAGGCAATCTGTGGCGCGCCCAGGGCCGCCGGGTCAGGCTGGACCTGAAGAACTTCGCCCGGTTCATCACCCTGAAGGGAGAGGCGGAAGACGGCTGGCGCGGCGAGATCAGCGACGGCGAGGTGGTCCGCAGCCACGAGGACGCGGTGGCGGAGGAGGAGTCCGAGGAGGCCCGCGCCGAGGACGAGGGCGAGGAGCCGTACGAGGACGAGGAAGAGCCGGAGGAGTACGAGGACCGGCAGCAGGAGGAAGGGAACGAAGAGAACGAAGAGGATGAAGAGGGCGAAGAGGGGCCCGAGGAGTACGAGGAGGAGGAAGGGCCGTACGAGGACGAAGCCGAGGACGGTGAGGAATACGAGGAAGAGGAGCCCGAGTACGCCGAGCGCGGGAGCCGTCGATGACGACGCCCAGCCGGTTCCCCGAGCCGTACGGCCAGGGCAGTGGAGCCAACCTCGCCGACATCCTGGAGCGCGTGCTCGACAAGGGTGTGGTGATCGCGGGTGACATCCGGATCAACCTCCTCGACATCGAACTGCTGACCGTCAAGCTGCGGCTCATCGTCGCCTCGGTGGACAAGGCCAAGGAGATGGGCATCGACTGGTGGGAGAGCGATCCCGCGCTCTCCTCCCGGGCCCGCCGCGACCAGCTGACCCGGGAGAACGCCGCGCTGAGAGAACGGGTGGCCCGCCTGGAGGAGCTGGAGCCGGGCCGCGCGCCGAAGGAGGCACCATGACCGGACTGCGCTACGTCTACGCCGTGTGCCGCCCCTTCGGGACGCCCCTGCAGTCCCAGCTCACCGGCGTAGGGGGCGCCCCGCCGGCGTTGCTGCGCCACCACGGGCTGATCGCGGTCGTCAGCCAGGTCCCGGCGGCCGACTTCTGCGAGGAGGCTCTGAAGGCGCACCTGGAGGACCTGGACTGGCTGTCCGTGACCGCCCGCGCGCACCAGGGCGTGATCGACGCCCTCACCACGGTCACCACTCCGCTGCCGCTCCGGCTCGCGACCGTCTTCCAGGACGACAGCGGGGTGCGCACCATGATCGAGGCCCGCGAGGACGACTTCCTGCGCACCCTCGACCGGCTGGAGGGCCGGGTGGAATGGGGGGTCAAGGTCTACCTGGAGCCCGAGCCCGCCGCCGAGCCTGCTCCCGCCGCGCAGCCCGCGAGCGGCCGGGACTATCTGCGCCGACGGCGCCAGAGCACCCACGCGACCGAGGAGCGGTGGCAGCGGGCCGAGGCCTTCGCCCGCTCGCTGCACGAGGGCCTTTCCCGGTACGCCGAGGATTCCCGGCTGCACGCCCCACAGAATTCCGCGCTGTCCGCCGATCCCGGCCGGAACGTACTCAACGCGGCCTATCTGGTGCCCCGCGCGCATTCCGAGGAATTCGTGGAACTGGTGGACCGTACGAAGGACGAGGCACCCGGAATGCGAGTGGAACTCACCGGACCCTGGGCGGCCTATTCGTTCGTCGGGGAGGCGACGCCGTGACCGTGGTCGAACGACGCGAGATCGCCCTCGTCGACCTGCTCGACCGGCTGCTGGCCGGCGGAGTGGTGATCACGGGTGACCTCACCCTGCGGATCGCGGACGTCGACCTGGTCCGCATCGATCTGAACGCGCTGATCAGCTCGGTGAACGAGTCGGTGCCCTCGCCTTTCGAGGAGATCCTGTGACTGCGCGCAACCGCCTGGACCTGGAACCCGACACGGTCGAGCGCGACTTGGTGAAACTGGTGCTCACCGTGGTGGAACTGCTCCGGCAGCTGATGGAACGGCAGGCCGTGCGGCGCTTCGACACCGGCGAGCTGACCGAGGAGCAGGAGGAGCGGATCGGGCTCACCCTGATGCTCCTGGAGGACCGCATGGCCGAGCTGCGCGAACGCTACGGCCTGGGGCCCGAGGACTTGAATCTGGACCTCGGGCCGCTCGGTCCGCTGCTGCCCCGGGACTAGGTGCACGCGGTAGCCGATGAGGGCCGGGGCCAGGGCTGGGCTTTGCGGGATGACGTCCTGGCGCCGGGGCACGTCCCCAGTACCGAACGCGGCCGTCGCCACGCTCTCCTGTCGGAAACGAATGGGCTGCGTCCACAATGCCCGCACGAGCGAGCAGTTCCACGGCCTCGCGGTCGGCACCTGGTCCTGGCCGGGAGAGCGCAGGTGCCCGTTGCCAGTGAGCGTCGGCGCGGTCGGTGGCGACCGTCGAGCCGGGCTCCCTCGACCACGATCCGCAGGCCACTGATCCCGGTTCACGGGGCGCGTCGCCGCCTCGGCCGAACAGCTGGGTTCGAGACCCGGCCCGTACCGTCCTCGTGGCGCAGATCGCTGCGTCCGACTGGCCCAGGGGCTGCTCCTGCACCGCACTGCCAAGCGAGCGCCGTCCGCGGTACCCGCCTGGAGAACCTGTTCTCGGGGCTTGGGTATTCCTTTGAGCGTCCTTGGCGGGCAGATGGTTGTAATGGGTGATCACGTCTTGCGAGCATGCTGAAGTTTGATCATGGAACAGGGGTTGACAGGTGGCCCGCGACGGGGACTTGATCGTGGACGAGCCAGGAGAGATGTCGGGGGCCCGCCGCGGCACTGAAGCCGTGAGGCCGGCCGAACGCCATGACGATCCCAGCGAGTTGGCCGCACGGGGCGTTGTGCCGACGCCGCCACGTTCGCGCTTGACGGACATCGCCGATCAAACGGTGATTCGTAGCGGTGCCGACGAGCCGAAGGGCGGTGTCGCCGCCTCGGTTGCCACCGTGTCGGCGGACGTCGACGTCCCTGCCGGCCGGGGGACCCTCCCGCCTCCCGTCGAGGCGGTCCCCGAGGAGGAGGCCGCGCAGGCGCGCCGACGCCGGTTTCTCGCCGAGCTGGGCGAGTTCCGGCGGTCACGGGTGCTGGTGCCGGTGGGCACGTTGCCCGGCCCGGATGCCGAGGAAGTCCCCTTGACGGTGGACATGGGCGGAGTGCGCTGGATCCTGGCGTTCACCGGTGAGAGGGCGTTGGCGCGGTACGCGGTGGCCCGAGGGGGAGACGGAGGGGCGTGGCGGTACCGGGGCGTGTGGGGCGCCGCTCTGCTGGACGCGGCCGTGCCGGCGGTGGCCGAGTCGGGTGTGCCGTGCGGCGTGTTGGTGAACGCGGCCGACGGTGAACACGCACTGGTGCTGCCGCCGGTGGCCCAAGTGGTGCCGGAGGCGGTCGCGGTGAACGGGCCGGACCATCGTGCGGACGGGGAGGCGGGGCGGTAATGGAGAGGATGGTCAGTTCCGACGGCGGGGCGAGTGCGGGTGGGGCTCCCGATCTGCGGGTCATCGGGCTGGCCCTGATCGCCGACGGGATCGACAGGGCCCTCGGCGAGTTGGGGAAGCTGGGGCTCGTCGACGACGCGGGCCGGTCGGGCACGGGGCGCGGTTTCACCGACCTGGAGGTGGACGGTATGACCATCGGCGACGAGGCCGTCGGCGCCGTCTTCCACTCGTTCTGCGAGCGCTGGGAATGGGGCGTGAGAGCCCTGATCGACGAGGGAAACGCGTTCGCGGCAGCGGTCGGCCTAGCGGCGGGGACGATGTATCAGACGGACCAGACCGTGAAGAACTCGCTCAAGGTCGGCCTGAACTCCCTGACGGGCAACCCCTACGCCTCCGAGCAGCAGATCGACCAGGAGAGCTGGGGCCAGCTGGCCACGCCCGGCTGGCTGCATCCGGACTACAGCGAGAAGTCCTTCCAGGACGGTCTGGCCGTCTCGGAACAGACGCTCAAGGGAATGGGACGTGACCTGGCGACTGCGGAGACGGTGCCGGGCGTGGAGGTTGCGCCGACCCTCGCAGGGATGGACCAGGACCAGTACAACGCCGCGGTGGACGCAACGTTCGGCCCGCAGCAGGAGGGGCAGGGCTGATGTCGGGCTTGGGCAAGTTGGGCGGCGAGCTCCTGAGCGGGGGCAAGAGCCTCTACGACCACGCCAAGCGGGTGACGGGGGAGGTGGTCGACGAGGGAGCCGACCTCACCGGCGACGCGCTCGACGAGGTCGGTGCGCACGGCGCGGCGCAGAAGGTGCGGCACGGTGGCGACCGGGTGGCCTCCTATCTCGGTGCGCACGTCGCCGAACGGCAGTTGGGGCCCGATGTCGAACCGGCCGATCTGATCCACGGCAAGCCGTCGACGATCCGTGAGAAGGCCAAGCACCTGGTGGTGTTCGCCATGGCCTTCGAAGAAGTCGGCGTGGGCATGAAGGCTGTCGACTCGGACGGCTGGAAGGGAAAGGCCGCGGACGCCTTCCGTGAGAAGTTCGCCCTGCATCCCACCAAGTGGCTGCAGGCCGCAGCGGCCTGCCAGAAGGCGGCCACGGCACTGAACGGCCTGGCCGACACCGTCGAATGGGCCCAGGGACAGGCGCGGGAAGCGATCCGCCTCTACAAGCAGGGCAAGACCGCCTCCGATGCGCACCGCAAGCAGGTCGACTCGTACAACGGCAAGGTGGAACAGGGCAGCGACGACCCCGGGCCGCGTCCTTCGGAGCAGGACCCCGGCGAGCATGCGATGCAGGAGGCGCAGGGCCTCCTCGACGCGGCCCGGCGGCAGCGGAACAAGATCGCCGGGGAGACGGAGACCAAGCTGAGGGCTGCGCTGCAGCACGCCCCGAAGGAGCCGTCGGCCGTCCAGCAGCTGAAGCTGGACGGCATGGACGTGCTGGCGTCCGACTCCATCGACGCGGCGCATTTCTTCGGCGGCCTCGTCAAGGGGACGGCGGGCATCGTGAACTTCTTCCGCGGCCTCGACCCCCTGGACCCCTACAACCTGACGCATCCGGCCGCCTTCCTGCAGAACAAGGTGCAGCTGCTCGGAGGAGTGGTCAGCATGGCCACGCATCCCGAACGCGCCCTTGACTCGGCCTGGAAGTCGTTCTCGTCGGACCCGGCCAACTTCTTCGGGGAACTGGCTCCCCAGGCCGTCCTGGCCGTGGCGACGGACGGGGCGGGAGCGGTCGCGGACGAGGGAGTGCTCGCCGCCGACGGCGCGGAGGCGGCGGCCGGAGAGGCTGAGATGGCACCAGGGGCGGCCGAGAGCCACGCTCCAGGGGATGTGGAGTCCGGGGGCACCGACCCGGTCAACCTGGCCACGGGCAAGATGTTCCTGGACCAGACCGACGTGTCGCTGCCCGGTGCGCTGGAGTTCGCCTTCAAGCGTCGGGTGGAGTCGGGCTACGCGTACGGGCGCTGGTTCGGCCCTTCTTGGGCCAGCACCGTCGATCAGCGACTGGACATCACCTCCGCGGGCATCACCTTCCTGCACGAGGACGGGATGCGGCTCTTCTATCCGCATCCGGCACCCGGCCTGCCCGTCATGCCGGCACACGGCCCGCGCTGGCCCTTGAGCCGCGAGGCGGACGGCTACACCGTCACCGACCCGCAGACGGGGCAGGTGTGGCGCTTCGCGGAGCGGGACGAGAACCTGGCCGCGCTGGTGCAGATCGACGACAGCAAGGGCAACTGGGTCACCTTCGAGTACGACGAGGCGGGACTTCCCTCGGCCATCGTCCACAGCGGCGGGTACCGCCTGCGGATCGACAGTGCCGACGGGCTGGTCACCGGTGTGCACCTGGTCGGTGGGGCAGCGGACGGAACCGATCTCCAGCTGATCCGGTACGGGTATGCGCAGGGGAACCTCACCGAGGTCACGAATTCGTCCGGGCTGCCTCTCAGGTTCGGTTACGACGAGGCGCGCCGAGTCGTCTCATGGACGGACACCAATGGGCACGCCTATGAGTACGCGTACGACGACAGGGACCGGTGCATCGCGCAGGGCAGTACCGAAGGGCACATGGGGCTCCGGCTGTCCTACGGTGAAAGGGATCCGGAAACCGGGCTGCGGACCACGACGGCGGTCAATGGCGAGGGCGCCGTACGTCAGTACTTCGTCAACGACCGGTACCAGGTTGTCGCCATCGTGGACCCGGCCGGACACACCAGGCGCTTCACCCGCGACCGGTTCAACCGCCTGCTGTCCGAGACCGACGCCGTCGGCCGCACGACGTCCTACCGGTACGACGACCTGGGGAACCTGACGGAGATCATCCGCCCGGACGGTAGGCGAACGACACTCTCCTACGACGCCCGCGGACTGCTCACCCGTGTGGTGCGCCCTGACGGGAGCACGGTCCGTCAGGAATTCGACGACCGCGGGAATCGGACATCGGTAGCCGATTCAAGCGGCGGCGAGACCTCTTTCACGTACGATGGGTCCGGGTGTTTGTCCGCGCTGCGTGACCAGTACGGACGCGTGACCCGGATACGGTGTGATGCCGCCGGCCTGCCCGTCGAGGTGCGTGACCATGCGGGCAGGGTCATGCGATACGAGCGAGATGCGCTCGGCCGCGTCGTGTCTATTACGGATCCCTTGGGCGCGATCGGGAAAATGGAATGGTCCGTAGAGGGGAAAATCACTCGCCGATTGAATCCGGACGGGTCCGAGGAAACGTGGACCTATGACGGCGAGGGCAACTGCCTTGCGCACACCGACACGATCGGCGGAGTCACCCGTTTCGAGCACGCACAGTTCGATCTGCTGACCGCGCGCGTCGAGCCCGACGGTTCTCGTTACGAGTTCGAGTACGACAAAGAACTCCGTCTGACCGGGGTGACCAACCCCCATGGGCAGACCTGGACGTATGAATACGACGTGGTCGGGCGCCTGGCCACGGAAACCGACTTCGGTGGCCGAGTCAATCGATATTCGTACAACGCGGCCGGTGAACTGGTCTCCCGCACGAACGCACTCGGCCAGGTCGTCACCTTCGAACACAACGAGCTGGGACAGGTCGTACGCAAGGACGTCGACGGGGAGGCGATGGCGTACACCTACGACTTCACCGACCAGATCGCCCAGGCGGAAAATTCTCACACGAAACTGACCCTGTTGCGCGACCGGCACGGACTCCTGGTGTCCGAGCGGGTCAACGGTCGGGAAGTGGCTTATCAGTACGATGAGTTCGGGAAACTGAGCCGGCGCACGACGCCGTCGGGTGCCGAAAGTTCCTGGGAATACGATTCTGCGGGGAATCCCTGCCGGCTGACGGCTGACGGCCGTGGCATCGCGTTGGAATACGACCAGGTCGGCCGCGAAATCAGTCGCCGGTTCGGCGAGACCTTGAGCATCTCTCGGTCGTTCGATGCGATGAGCCGGCTGATCTCCCAGACGGTGGACCATGCGCGTGGGCGTATCCAGTCGAGGACCTACGAGTACCGTGCGGACGGCAGCCTGACCGAGGTCGCCGACCAGCTGAACGGCGTTCGGCGCTATGAACTCGATCCGGCGGGCAGGACGACTCGGGTCAGTGGGGACGGGTGGGCGGAGTCCTACGCGTACGACAGGCTCGGCAACCAGGTGGCGGCCGACTGGCCTGCGCGGCAGTTCGGCGACGAGGGGTGCGGCGACCGCGCCCACCGGGGCGCCGACCTCGTGCGCGCCGGCCGGATCCGCTACGAGCACGACGCCGCCGGACGCGTGGTACTCCGCCAGAAGACGCGCCTCTCCCGCAAGCCGGACACATGGCGATACAGCTGGGACGCGGAGGACCGGCTCACCCAGGTCAGTACGCCGGACGGCACGGTTTGGCGATACCGGTACGACGCCCTGGGCCGGCGCGTCAGCAAGCAGCGCATCGCCGCGAACGGCACCGACGTACTGGAGCAGGTGGAGTTCAGCTGGGACGGTGTCTCCCTCTGCGAGCAGACGACCAGCTGGGGGAACCCGGGCGACTCGGTGACGCTGACATGGCACCTCAACGGTGCTGAAGCGGTTGCCCAGAGCGAGCGCAAGACCGTGTCCGGCGCTTCACAGGAGGAGACGGACGCCCGGTTCTTCGCCATGGTGTCCGATCTCTCCGGGTCGCCCTGTGAACTGGTCGACGAGTCCGGAGAAATAGCCTGGCGCGCTCGGTCCACGAACTGGGGGAAACTGTCCTGGTCGGTGGAGAGCCGCGCGTACACACCCCTCCGTTTCCCGGGGCAGTATTTCGACTCCGAGACCGGCCTGAATTACAATTACCTGAGGTATTACGATCCCGACGTGGGCAGGTACATCAGTCTGGACCCGCTGGGGCTCGCTCCGGCGGCCAATCCCGTCGGATATGTGGATCGACCTGCTGTTTCTTGTGACCCCCTCGGGCTTGCACCTCAGAAGTCACCCCTCCCGGCCAAGCCGTACGATACTCCCAACTTTCCCGATCAGGCGAAGCTGTTCAACCCCGAGGGCGGGAACACGAACTGCACCTTCGTCGCCGACGCATTCGAACGGTATATGCGCGGGGAGGGGATTCACCCCGTACCGGGAGACATGGGAGGACTGCAGTCCCTGGAGCGCCTGGAGAATGTGTACGGATCGAGCTTCGAGAAAACCAGTTTCGCCAAAATGATCAAGCATGTCCAGAACGCCGGAGACGGCGCTCGAGGTATCGTGGCGGCGCGCCCCGGAAAGGGTATGCCGGGCCATGTGTTCAACATAATAAACCAACAGGGCAGAGTGGTCTTCATTGACATGCAGACGGGATTCGTCGACCCTGCCTACTTCAAGATGTTCAAGCTGATGAGGACAAACTGATGTACACGATGGAACAGGCGGAGCGCATCGCGGCGGATTACCTCCGGCAGATCTCTGCCGACTGGGACAACGAGGTCGCCCTATTTGAGGATGATGAATGCAGGGCGAAGAAAGGTGACTTCTTCTACTTTGCCTTCCAGTCGGCGAAATATATTGCCACCGATGACGACAAGTACTTCCTTTACGGACCCTGTCAGATTTCGGTGCACAGTGTGACCGGCGAATGCCGACTGCTGAGTGTCCAGGAATCGCTCGCGGTCGATCCGTTCAACGCGCGGTAGCCGGCCGGCCAAGGTCCGAGTCCGGGCCCTGGCCGGCCTGTCACCTCGTGGACGGGGTGGCGGGTACGGCTGGTTGGTGAATCGTCGGGCTTGTCGGCGCCGTAGGGGCTGGCCCAGATCTCGACCGTGCGGTTCCTGTACGTCGCCCTGGCTCACGTCACCACCGGTACCAGCGGCTCCTGCCGCCACCGGCGGTGGTGCTGCGGACCAGGAATCCCAACAGCCAGATCACCAGCACTATCAGTGCGATCCACCAGAGAATCTTCACCGCGAACCCGACACCGAATAGGAGCAGCGCCAGAAGCAGTACCAGCAGGATGGGAACCATAATGTGTACCTCCTGCGATCCGGGTTTCCCGAAAGTCGTGGATCAGGCTTCTTTACGGCACAGAATTTCGCCGTGCAGGACCGCGAACCAGCCGTCCTCCCGCCGGCCCCATTCCCGCCACGCGTCGGCGACGGCCCGCAGTTGTCCCTCCGTCGCGTGACCGCCCTGCGTGGCCCGTTCCGCGTAGGAGGAGGCCAGCGTGCGGTCCGCCCACAGTCCGCTCCACCAGGTCCGCTCCTCGGGCGTGGTGAAGGTCCACGTGCTGGAGGTGGCGGTGATGTCGGTCAGCCCGGCGGCCAGCGCCCACGCCTTCAGCCGGCGCCCGGCGTCGGGCTCGCCGCCGTTGGCCCGGGCCACCCGCTCGTACAGGTCCAGCCAGCTCTCCAGGCCCGGCGCCGCCGGATACCACGTCATCGCCCCGTAGTCCCCGTCGCGTACGGCGATGAACCCGCCCGGCTTCGTCACCCGGTGCATCTCCCGCAGCGCCTGCACCGGGTCGCCGACGTGCTGCAGCACCTGGTGGGCGTGGACGACGCAGAAGGTGTCGTCCGGGTGGTCCAGGGCGTGCACGTCGGCGACCGCGAAGTCCACGTTGGTCAGGCCGCGCCCGGCTGCGGTGGCCCGGGCCTGCTCCAGGATGCCGGGCGCGTGGTCGACGCCGGTGACGTGGCCGTCCGGGACCCGCTCCGCCAGGTCGGCGGTGATGGTGCCGGGCCCGCAGCCGATGTCCAGGATCTTCATGTGGGGCTTCAGGGAGCCGAGCAGATAGGCCGCGGAGTTCTCGGCGGTCCGCCAGGTGTGCGACCGCAGTACCGACTCGTGGTGCCCGTGCGTGTAGACGGCGGTCTCCTGCGCTTTCGGCATGGCTGTTCCCCTTCTTCACCCTCGTCTCCGCTGGTACGCACCACCGTACGCGCGCATGTCGAATAATGAGACCAACGTTTCACATTCTGGACCCCATGTGGATCCTGGCTGTCCGTCAAGAAGCAGCGGACAGCGGGCGGTAGACCGTCAGCGCCTCCGGCAGCTTCTCCAACGTCACCTCGCCCGACACGGCCGTCACCTCACCGTCGTACGCCATCGGGGTGCCCGGCGTGATGCCGGTCAGCCTCAGCCGGTTCACCTGGACCGCCGCGTGGGCGGGGGAGCGGGTCAGCGGACCCGCGGCAGCGGCCGCCAGCAGCCGCAGCGCGGGCCGGCGGCTGCCGTGCACCACCCGCACGTCCAGCAGCCCGTCCGCGAGATCGGTACGGCGGCCGGGCGCGAGCCCCATCCGGTGGTAGACGCCGTTGCCGACGAACAGCAGCCACAGCGGCCGCCGTTCACCGCGCAGCTCGACCTCCAGCGGATGCCGGTCCGCGCGCAGCACCCGCAACGCGCCCAGCAGCCCGGCGGGCCACCCGCCGATCCGGTGCGACCAGCGGTCCCGCACGCGCACCAGCTCCGGATAGACGCCCAGACTCAGCGTGTTCAGGAACAGGCCCTCGCCGTCGCCGGTGACATAGCGGACCGCGTCCACCCGCACCGCCTCGCCGCGCCGGACCGCACCTGCCAGATCGCGCTCGTCCTCCACGCCCAGGTCGAGGGCGAAGTGGTTGAGGGTGCCGCCCGGCAGCACCGCGAGCGGCAGCCCGTGCCCGAGCGCGATCCTCGCGGCCGCGTTCACCGTGCCGTCGCCGCCGCACACGCCGAGCACCCGCGCACGGGCCGCCGCCTTCGCCAGTTCGTCGCCGACCTCCTCCGGCGCGCACTCGACGATCTCCGCCTGCGGCAGCGCGGCGTGCAGCGCACGGGCCCGGTCGGCCGTTCCCGAGGCCCGGTTGGCGACCACCACCAGACCGTCGCCCTCGGGCAGCGCCGGCGCCGGGGCGTGCGACCGGGACCGCCGCCGCACCTGGGCGCGGGTCGGCATCAGCCGTCGTACCAGGAAGGCCGCGCCCGCGCCGAGGGCCGCCCCGGCCAGCACGTCGCTCGGGAAGTGCACGCCCGTGTACACCCGGGAGGCCGCCACCGAGAACGCCACCGGCGCCAGCGCCGCGCCCCACGCCGAGGACTCCAGCGCGACGCCGGTAGCGAACGCTGCGGCCGAAGCGGAGTGCCCGGACGGGAACGACGTGGTGATCGGCTGCCGCTTGAGCTGCCGCACCAGCGGCACCGGGTCCAGTACCGGCCGGGCCCGGCGCACCGAGCGCTTGCCGATCGTGTTGATGGCCAGCGAGGCCACGCTGAGGGAGGCCAGGCCCCGGGCGGCCGCCCGGCGGGCCCTCGGGGTGCGGCTCGCGGCCATCGCGGCTGCCGTCGCGAACCACAGCACGCCGTGGTTCGCGCCGCGGCTGAGGCGGGGCAGCACCCGCTCGGCGCCGGGCCAGTGCCAGGCGGCGGCCGCCTCGAACAGCCGGCCGTCCAGCTCCAGCAGCCGGCACAGCGTCTTCCGGCCGGCCGAGCGGGCGGTCAGGTCCAGGTCAGTCAGGTCCAGGTCCGGGCTCATGGGGTCCGGTTACCCTGAAGTGCTCGTTTCTTGTGCCTGTCTGCGCCGGGCACCCGCCGGCGTGTGAGGAGATTCCCCCGGATGCGCCTCCTGCTCGTCCGCCACGCCGAGACCCCGTCCAACGTGCACCGTCTGCTGGACACCGACGTGCCGGGACCGGCGCTGACCCCGCTGGGCGAGGCGCAGGCCGCCGCACTGCCCGAGGCGCTCGCCGGCGAGGACATCGAGGCCGTCTACGCCTCCACACTGCTGCGCACCCGGCTCACCGCCGCTGCGCTGGCCGCCGCCCGGGGTCTGGAGGTGATCGTCCGCGACGGCATCCGCGAGGTGTCCGCCGGCGACCTGGAGATGCTGCCCGGCGAGTCCGCCGGGGGCCGGGAGTACATGCGCACGATCTTCGCCTGGGCGGCCGGGGACACCGCGCCGCGCATCCCCGGCGGGGAGAGCGGCGAGGAGGCCCTGGCCCGGTACGACGCCGTGGTCGCCGAGGCCGGCGCGAGCGGCGCCGGCACGGTCGCCATGGTCAGCCACGGCGCCGCGATCCGCCTGTGGACCTCCGCCCGTGCCCACAACGTCGACGTCCCCTTCGCCGCCGCCCGCCCCCTGGGCAACACCGGCGTGGTCGTCCTGGAGGGCTCCCCGGCCGACGGCTGGAAGGCCCTCTCCTGGGAGGGCGCCACGGTGGCACCCGCGGGGGAGGCGGGGCCGACGGGGGAGCCGGTGGACACGGCGGGATAGCCGTTCGGACATGCCCGTCGGGCCGGCGCGCGGTGTCCTCGTGCGGCCGGCGCGGTGTCCGCGCCCGATAAGCGTTTGCCGTCGTCCCGGGCCGCCCCGGAGAATGCCTCCCCATGGGACATCTGGAAGCCGCGCACCTCGAGTACCACCTCCCCGACGGGAGGACCCTGCTCGGGGACGTGTCCTTCCGCGTCGGGGAAGGCGCCGCCGTCGCCCTGGTCGGCCCGAACGGCGCCGGCAAGACGACACTGCTCCGGCTGGTCTCCGGCGAGCTCAAGCCGCACGCCGGCACCGTCACCGTCAGCGGCGGCCTCGGCGTGATGCGCCAGTTCGTGGGCTCCGTGCGGGACGACACGACCGTACGGGACCTGCTCGTGTCCGTCGCCCCGCCCCGCATCCGCGAGGCGGCCGAGGCGGTCGACGAGGCCGAGCACGGCATCATGACGGTCGACGACGAGGCCGCCCAGCTGGCCTACGCGCAGGCCCTCGCCGACTGGGCCGAGGCGCGCGGCTACGAGGCCGAGACCCTGTGGGACATGTGCACCACCGCGGCCCTCGGCATGCCCTACGAGCGCGCCCAGTGGCGCCAGGTGAGCACCCTCTCCGGCGGCGAGCAGAAACGCCTCGTGCTGGAGGCGCTGCTGCGCGGCACCGACGAGGTGCTGCTGCTGGACGAGCCGGACAACTACCTCGACGTGCCCGGCAAGCGATGGCTGGAGGAGCAGCTCAGGGAGACCCGCAAGACCGTCCTTTTCGTCTCCCACGACCGTGAACTCCTCGCCCGCGCCGCCGAGAAGATCGTCTCCGTGGAGCCCGGCCCGGCCGGAGCCGACGCCTGGGTGCACGGCGGCGGGTTCGCCACCTATCACGAGGCCCGACGTGAACGCTTCGCCCGCTTCGAGGAGTTGCGCCGCCGCTGGGACGAGAAGCACGCCCAGCTGAAGAAGCTGGTCCTGAACCTCCGTCAGGCCGCCGCCGTCAGCCATGAGCTGGCCTCCCGGTACGCCGCCGCCCAGACCCGCCTGCGCAAGTTCGAGGAGGCCGGCCCGCCGCCGGAGCCGCCGCGCGAGCAGGACATCACCATGCGCCTGAAGGGCGGCCGCACCGGCATCCGGGCCGTCACCTGCAAGGGGCTCGAACTGTCCGGCCTCATGCGGCCGTTCGACCTGGAGGTCTTCTACGGCGAACGGGTCGCCGTCCTCGGCTCCAACGGCTCCGGCAAGTCGCACTTCCTGCGCCTCCTCGCCGGCGAGGACGTCGCGCACACGGGGGAGTGGAAGCTCGGCGCGCGCGTCGTACCCGGGCACTTCGCGCAGACCCACGCGCACCCCGAACTCCACGGCCGAACGCTGCTCGACATCCTGTGGAAGGAGCACTCCCAGGACCGCGGCGCCGCCATGTCCCGGCTGCGCCGCTACGAGCTGACCCAGCAGGCCGAGCAGCCCTTCGACCGGCTCTCCGGCGGCCAGCAGGCCCGCTTCCAGATCCTGCTGCTGGAGCTGGCGGGCGCCACCGCGCTGCTCCTGGACGAGCCCACCGACAACCTCGACCTGGAGTCGGCCGAGGCCCTCCAGGAGGGCCTGGAGGCCTTCGAGGGCACGGTGCTCGCGGTCACCCACGACCGGTGGTTCGCCCGGTCCTTCGACCGTTACCTGGTCTTCGGCGCCGACGGCCGCGTCCGCGAGACGCCGGAACCGGTCTGGGACGAACGCCGCGTGGAGCGCGTCCGCTAGGGGGATCCGGACCAGGGCGGATACGGCCCCCGCGCCCCCTACGGGCGATTGGTCACCTCCAGCGCAGCAGCGCGCCCATGCCGCCCGGAGCGACCTCCTCACCCGTGCCCCCCAGCACCGGGGGCAGCGACACCGCCGGCGCGTCTGTCACCACTGCCGCACGCACCAGCGCGTCGTCGGCGCGGGCCGGCCACGACTGCCGCTCGCCGAGGTTCCTCAGCTCGTCGCGGCGGGCCGCCAGCTGGTCCGGGTCCTCGCCGATCCACACCTCGCGCTGCGTGTCGGGCGCGTCCGGCCGGATCAGCAGTTCGGCCAGCCGGTGCTCGCGCGCCACCTCGATCAGCTGCGGCAAGCCCTGGGTGATGACGGCGTTGCTGCTGGTCCTCCGCGTGGACAGAGGTGTCGATGTATGCAGAGGCCCAGGACCCCGGATGTTCGTAGAGTGGATTCAAGAACCCGAGCTCGCCGGAAACTCCTCGGGGGCAGTGCCTGCCGGGCGGGTACCCGGGCCGGGACCCAAGGACACGGATACGACGAGCGGGGCACCACATGACCGGAGTCGAGCCCAGCCGATTGGACGACCAGCAGCTCATGAAGGAGCTGGAGACGATCCACCGCACGCGCCACGACACCCTCCTGTACGGCTCGAACGACGCGCTGCGGACCCATAACGAGCGCATGGCGCAGCTGGAGGGCGAGTATCTGCGCCGCAACCCGCGCCGCCTCGTCAGCGCGGGCCGCACCCGCGAGGGAGCCCGGGACCGGCGGTGCGGCGAGGCGGTGACTCCGGAGGCGTCCGGCACCTGAGCGGCCGGACCGGCCCAGGGCCGGCACACGAGAAGGGCCGGCCCGTGCGGGGCCGGCCCTCACGGTCGGGCCTGCACGGTCGGGCGGCGGCTCAGCCGGCCTCGCCGGCGAACACGTGCAGAAACGCGTCGCAGAACGCCTTCAGATCGTCCGGCTTACGGCTGGTCACCAGCTGGTTGGAGCCGTGGTCGCAGATCTTCACCTGCTCGTCCACCCAGGTGCCGCCCGCGTTGCGGATGTCCGTGCGCAGACTCGGCCAGGACGTCAGCACCCGGCCCCGTACGACGTCCGCCTCCACCAGCGTCCACGGTGCGTGACAGATCGCGGCGACCGGACGGCCCTGGTCGAAGAAGTCCTTCACGAACGCCACGGCCTTGTCGTCCATCCGCAGGAAATCCGGGTTGGCCACCCCGCCGGGCAGTACGAGACCGCCGAACGACCCCGCCGACGACTCGCCCACCACCTCGTCCACGTCGAAAGTGTCCGCCTTGTCGAGATGGTCGAACGCCTGGATCTTCCCCGGCTTCGTGGACACCAGCACCGGCTCGTGCCCGGCGTCCGAGGCCGCCTTCCACGGCTCGGTCAGCTCGACCTGCTCCACACCCTGGGGCGCCGCGAGAAACGCGATGCGCATGACTCCTCACTCACCTTCCGTGCATTCTCCTGCGCTGCCCTCCGGGTGCGCCGCCGGGCCGCCCGCCGCAGCACAGCAGTTCCTCGCCGTACGGCAGCACCACGCACAGCCCGATCGCGACGCCGATCCCGGTCAGACAGCCGGGCGACAGCGGGCGCCGGCGCCTTCGCAGCGTCCAGGCGTTCTTCCCCTCCCCCGCTCCGCACCAACGACCGCGGCACCCTTCGCGATATCGGTCGCCCGGTCTTTGCTCATGCGCCCCCCGTCACCGCCTCGGCGAGTTGCTGGACGTTCTCGTAGCGCGCCGAGTGGGGCAGGGCGGCCACCGCGTCGCCCAGTGCGGCCGGCGCGTTGTGCCGGCGCAGCATCCGGGCCAGGTCACGGGCGGTCGCCGGGAACGAGCCCCGGCTCAGGGTGCGGGCCAGCTCCGACCGCACCCGCTCCAGCGACGCCGGCGAGCCCAGGCCGCCCACAGGTCCGCTCCACACCTCGGGGTCGTCGTCCGCGGCCGGTTCCGGATCGTGCCACTCCTCCACGCGCGTCGGATGGCCGGACCTCAGCAGCCCCTTCAGCTCGTGTTTCATCTCGTCGTCCCGGTGGACGTTCAGCCGGTCACTGCCTCGCTGCATGGCAACCTCCAGAGGGCTAGCCCTTGTCCCTGCCGGGCAGGAACTCCTGCATCTTCGCCTTGAAGCCCTGCTTGACCACCGACCCGCGGTCGGCATCCCCCTTCAGGATCGACGCCGCCGTCGACTCCATCTGCTCCCAGGTCGCGTGCGGCGGGATCGGCGGCACGGCGGGATCGGTGAGGAACTCGATCACGCACGGCCCGTCGGCCTCCACAGCCGCACGCCAGCCCGCCTCCACGTCCTCCGGCTTCTCCACCCGGACGCCGGTCAGACCCAGCGAGCGGGCGAACGCCGCGTACTGCACGTCCGGGATCGCTTGCGACGGCAGGAACGACGGTGCACCTTCCATGGCGCGCATCTCCCAGGTCACCTGGTTCAGGTCCTGGTTGTTCCACACGCCCACCACCAGCCGCGGATCCGACCAGCGGTCCCGGTACTTCGCCGCCGTGATCATCTCCGCCAGGCCGTTCATCTGCATCGCGCCATCGCCGACCAGCGCGAACACCGGCCGGTCCGGATGGGCGAACTTCGCGCCGATCGCGTACGGCACGCCCGGCCCCATCGTCGCCAGCGTCCCGGACAGCGAACCGCGCATGCCCGGCCGCATCGTGATGTGCCGCGCGTACCAGTTGGCGACCGAACCGGAGTCGGAGGTGAGGATCGCGTTCTCCGGCAGCAGCGGATCCAGCGCCCGGGCCACGTACTCGGGATTGATCGGATCGGCCGACAGGCCGGCCCGCCGCTCCATCGTCTCGTGCCAGCGCCGTACGTTCGCGCACACCGTGTCGTACCACTCGCGCCCGCCCCGGTCGCTGTTCAGCAGCGGGATCAGCCGGCGCAGCGTCGCCTGCGCGTCACCGACGAGGTTCACCTCGTACGGGTAGCGCATTCCGATCATGTGCGGGTCGATCTCGATCTGCACACCGCGCGCCTTGCCGAAGTCCGGCATGAACTGCGTGTAGGGGAACGACGACCCGATCGTCAGCAGGGTGTCGCAGTCCCGCATCAGCTCGTACGACGGCCGGCTGCCCAGCAGTCCGATCGGCCCGGTGACGTACGGCAGTTCATCGCTGAGGACGTCCTTGCCGAGCAGGGCCTTGGCCACACCAGCGCCGAGCAGCTCGGCGATCTCCTGCACCTCCGCGACCGCGCCGGCCGCGCCCTGGCCCGCCAGGATCGCCACCTTGCCGCCCGCGTTCAGCACGTCCGCCGCCCGGCGCAGCGCCTCGTCCGTCGGGGTCATGGTGTAGTCGCTCATGCCCATGCTGGAGGGCACCATCTTGAACTCGTGCGTCGGCGGGGAGTAGTCCAGCTCCTGCACGTCACCGGGGATGATCAGCGCGGTCGGGCAGCGGCGGGCGTAGGCGGTGCGGATCGCCCGGTCCAGCACGTTCGGCAGCTGCTCGGGCACCGTCACCGTCTCCACGAAGTCCGAGGCGACGTCCTTGTACAGCGTGTGCAGATCGACTTCCTGCTGGTAGGAGCCGCCCATCGCGGTCCGGTCGGTCTGCCCGACGATCGCCAGCACCGGCACGTGGTCGAGCTTGGCGTCGTACAGACCGTTGAGCAGATGGATGGCGCCGGGCCCCGACGTCGCCGCGCACACTCCGATACGGCCGCTGAACTTCGCGTATCCGACCGCCTCGAACGCGGACATCTCCTCGTGCCGGGACTGGATGAAGCGCGGCCGGTCCTCGGCCCGGCCCCAGGCGGCGAGCAGCCCGTTGATGCCGTCGCCCGGATAGCCGAAGACCTGTTCCACGCCCCAGGCGCGCAGGCGCTCGAGGATCTGGTCGGCGACCTTGGTGCTCATGAAGGACCTCCTCGGTGCGGTGAGTACGAAGCGGACGATCCGGTCTGCGCATACCGAGTCACCTGCACGGGGGACGGAAAACCTCTCCGGGCACGGACACGGGACGCTCGGGGTGGCCGGTGCGGGCGGCGGAGCCGGAAGACCGCGGTGGGCCGCTGTTTGTCACCCGGCCGGGCGTGCCCGTCCCGCGAATGGGGTCCGGCCGCGCGCGCCGCGTCGCCGGGCGGGCTGTCATGGCAGCGAGGGCACGCCCTGTGCCCCGTACCCGAGACGCCGTGGGGGCAGCGCCCCTGCACCGCCCTGCCGGTGCCCGACGAAGTGCGTACCGGCGTCCGGCGTACCACCACCGCCGACCGATCCGCCGTGTCCGCCGAGGAGCCCGTCCCATGCGCCGCACCGCCCGTGCCCTGTCCGTCGCCTTCGCCGCCGGGGCCGTGCTAGCCCTGGCCGGGCCCGCCGCCTCCGCCGCCGACGCGGTCCCGGACACTCCGTCCCCGACCCTCACCACCGCTCCGATGGGCGCTCCGTTCCCGACCCTCGCCGCCGCCCCGACCGGCGCTCCGTTCCCGACCCTCACCACCGCTCCGATGGGCGCTCCGTTCCCGACCCTCGCCGCCGCCCCGACCGGCGCTCCGTTCCCGACCCTCGTCACCGCTCCGACCGGCGCTCCGTTCCCGCCCCTCAGCACCGCTCCGATGAGCACACCGTTCCCGACCCTCACCACCGCTCCGATGGGCGTCCCCGACCCGTACGGCACCCCCTGCCACAGCCCGGAGACCTGCCCGAGCCCCAGCGGTGCGGGGTGCAAGCCGGGGGAGGCGTGCCCGAGTGGTGTGGGTGCGAGTTGTAAGCCGGGGGAGGCGTGCCCGAGCAGTGCGGGCTCGGCGTGCAAGCCGGGGGAGGCGTGCCCGAGTGGTGCCGGTTCGGGTTGTAAACCGGGGGAGGCCTGCTCGGGAGGTACGGGGTGCAAGCCGGGGGAGGTCTGCTCGGGAGGTACGGGGTGCAAGCCGGGGGAGGCCTGCTCGGACGGTACGGCGGGTGACCGCCGCGACTGCCCCGTCGCCGGGGCCTGCGCCGACGACGGTCACCGGTGCACGCAGGGCCACGACGATTGCGACCCGCCCACCGTGCAGCACGGAGTCGAGGCGGGCGCGGGAGGCAGTTTCACCGACTCGGTCCCGGCCCTCGCCGCCGGCGCCGCCCTCATGGCCGCGGCCTGCGGCGGAGCAGGCTACCGGCTGTACGGTCGCTGGCGCGCCGCGGGAGTCCGGTCCACGGACGAATGACCGGGGCGAGACCCGTCACCCCCATGGAGTGCCGCCCGGCGGGTACACACCCTCCCGAGGACACCGGCAGGCGGCCCCCACACACCGCAGGCGACAAGGCAGGCCACGAACGCACCCACCCCACGCTCCCACCCCCACGCCCCACAAAGCTCCCACCACCCACGCCCCATAAAAAAGCAGCCCACGACGACACAGTCCGCCGGTCCCGGCCACCCGGCCCGGACCGGCGGCACACGGCACCAGGACCGCGCGGAGGCGGACATGCGGCGGACGGACCCCGAGGGCCACGGCCCGGTCCGCTACGGCCCGCCCCTGCCCGGCGACGGCCTCCCCGTGCTCCCCGAACTCATGGCCGTGCTCGCCGCGGCGGCAAGCCGTGCCGACGCCCAGCCCGTCGGCGGCGCCCCCGCCCTCCTCGAAGCGGCCTGCGGCTACTGGACCCGGCGCGGACTGCCCACCGTCCCCGACCAGGTGGCCGCCGGACCCGGCGCCCCGGCCCTGCTGCTCGCCCTCACCGCCGCGCTCGCCGGAGACGGCGCCGACGTCCTCGTACCGCGCCCCTGCGCCGCCTGGTGGGCGCCGTACGCGCGAGTGCTCGGCCGGCCCGCCTACCACGTGCCCACCCCCGCCGAGAGCGGCGGCGTCCCCGATCCCTACGCGCTGCTGGAGACCGTCCGCCGGGTCCGCGCCGAGGGCGGTGACCCGCGGCTGCTCGTCCTGTCCGTCGCCGACGACCCGACCGCCACCGTCGCCCCTCCGGAACTGCTGCACGAGACCGTCGAGGCCGCCACCGCCGAAGGACTGCACCTGGTCAGCGACGAGACCTGGCGCGACACCCTGCACCACCCCCACGACACCGTGCTGCTCAGCCCCGCCGAGATGCTGCCCGACCGGGTCACCGTCGTCACCGACCTCGCCGGATCCCTGCTGCCGGCCGGCTGGCCCGCCGCGGTCGCCCGATTCCCGGCCACGGGACCCGGCCGGCAGCTCCACGCGCGCGTGCTCGACATCCTCACCGGGCTCGGCGCCCACATCGCGGCACCCGTCGCCGCCGCGGCCGGCTACGCCCTCGACGAACCACCGCCCGTCACCGAGCGCCGCGAGGCCGCCGTACGGCTGCACGCGCGCGTGGCCGCCGCCGTGCACGCCGCCCTCGTCGCCGCCGGCGCGCTCGTCCGCCCCCCGCAGGCCGGCCGCCACCTGTACGCCGACCTCGGCCCGCTGCGCGAACCCCTCGCCGATCAAGGCGTGAGCGACGCACAGGAGTTGGAGGACCTTCTCACCGTTCGGCTCGGCATGCCCGCACCCGGCGGCCACCGCTTCGGCGACGACCTCGGGGCGCTGCGCGTACGACTCGCCACGGGCCCCCTGCTGGGCGGCGACGACGAGGAACGCGCGGAATGCCTCACCTCACCCGTGCCGTTGGAACTGCCACATGTGCAACGCGCGTTGATCTTCTTGACGTCGGTCCTCGACGATCTCCGCGACGACGCTCAGCGATGGGAGCCTCCTCGATGACGCAGCAGACGCACGATCCCGAGACGTATGAGCCCGAGACGCACGAGCCCGGATCGGCCACGACGACCACCACGGCAACGACGACCACAACGGCAACGACGACCACCACTACGACGACGGCAACGGCGACGGCGACCGCACTGACCGCACCGACTCGCGCCACCGGTACGCCGACCCCCCTGGCACCCCCGTTCCCGCCGCTGGCCGAGCCCCGCCCCCTCGGCGAACACCGCGTGTGGCCACGCACCTTCCACGACCGGCTCACCGCCCCCCTGCCGGGCCTCAAGGCCCTCGCCCGCTTCGCCCGTGAAGGTGCCGTACGCCCCGGCGCCGAAGGCCTCACATCCGTCCCCCGGCTGCCCTGCGCCCCCGCCCCGCTGCCCCGCGTCGACACCCGCACCCTCGCCGTCACCTGGGCCGGACACGCCAGCTGGGTCGTGCGGATCGGCGGCCTGACGGTGCTCACCGACCCCGTATGGTCCCGCCGCATCCTCGGCACCCCGGCCCGTATCACCCCCGTCGGCGTCCCCTGGGACAGCCTGCCCCGCGTCGACGCCGTCGTCATCAGCCACAACCACTACGACCACCTCGACGCCCCCACCCTGCGCCAACTCCCGCGGGACACCCCGGTGTTCGTGCCGGCCGGCCTCGGCCGCTGGTTCCGTCGCCGCCGCTTCACCTGCGTCACCGAGCTGGACTGGTGGGAGGGCGCCGAACTGTCCGGTGTCCGCTTCGACTTCGTCCCCGCCCACCACTGGTCCAAGCGCACCCTCACCGACACCTGCCACAGCCTCTGGGGCGGCTGGGTGCTCACCGACGCCGACGGACAGCGGCTCCACTTCGCCGGAGACACCGGCTACGGCCACTGGTTCTCCCGCATCGGCCGCCGCTACCCCGGCATCGACCTCGTCCTCATGCCCATCGGCGCCTACGACCCCCGCTGGTGGCTCAGCGACGTCCACTGCGACCCCGAGGAGGCCGTACAGGCGACCTTGGACCTGGGTGCGCGCCGGATGGCTCCCATGCACTGGGGCACCTTCATCCTCTCGGCCGAGCCGGTCCTGGAGCCGCTCGGGCGGGTGCGGGCGGCCTGGGAGAAAGCGGGGCTGGAACGGGAAGACCTGTGGGATCTGCCGGTCGGGGCATCGAAGGTGCTGGACTGAAGCGCCCGCAAACGCACCCGCGGCCCGAACCCGACCGCACTGGAACGGTGCTACCGGAACCGCCGCACCACACCGGGCATCGCGCTGATCAGAACGGTCAGCGCGACCGCCACCACAACCCCCTCCCACGGCTGCTCGAACAACGACCCACCCAGAACACCGATGACCTCATACGTGGCCGCCCAGGCCAGACACGCGGGCAGATTCCCCCGCGTGAATCGCCTCGACGGCCAGTCAGCCATCAGGCAAGCCAACATCACCGGTATGCGCCCCGCAGGAACAAGCCGGGACAGCACCAGCACGGCAACCCCATGCTCGGCCAACTTCTCCCTGGCCGACGCCAGCCGCGCGTCCGGCGCCCGCGACCGTATCGCCTCCAGCCACCGCGACCCGTTGCGCGACCGCATCCCGCGCCGCCCCAGCCAGTACAGCGCCGCATCCCCCAGGAACGCCGCCAGTGACGCCGTCACGAACACCAGCGCCAGCGAGAACGGCGCCGTCTGATGGAACGCCACCACCGCGGCCGAACTCACCAGCGCCCCGGTCGGCACCACCGGTACCAGCGCCCCGATCAGCACCAGCAGGAACAGCGACGGATACCCGATCGCCTGCTGCGTCGACTCCGGCGGCACGGTCGACGTGGTGGACGCGGCGGCCAGTACCGCCACCGAGGCCGCCCACCTCACCGCGCGACCTCCAGCCGCACACTCTCGCCGTGCCCCAGCTTGTGCACCGCCACCCCAGGCGCCGCAGCAGCCGCCAGCCGCACGAACTCGTCGCCCGGCGCATGGAACTCGTGCGGGCGCACCGCGTCCATCCCGATCGGCCAGTACGTGCCGTGGTGCACCGGCACCGCCACCCGCGGCGCCAGCCGCGCCAGCGCCCGCGCCGCCCGTCCCGCGTCCAGATGCCCCTCACCGAGATACGGCCCCCAGCCGCCCACCGGCAGCAGCGCCACGTCCACCGGCCCGACCCGCTCGGCCATCGCGTCGAACAGCCCGGTGTCCCCGGCGAAGTACGTCCGCGCCTCCCCCTCCACGACATAGCCGAGCGCGGGCGAGCGGTGCGGGCCCACCGGCAGCCGCCGCCCGTCGTGCAGCGCCGGCACCACCCGTACCAGCAGCTCACCGATCCGCACCACGTCCCCGGGCACCACCTCCACGACCCGCAGCCGGCGCAGCCGGCGCAGACCGGGCACGGCGCGTGGTGCGCCCCGGGGCACGAGCAGGCGCGTGCCCGGGGCGAGCTCCGCCAGCGAGGGCAGATGCAGATGGTCGGCGTGCAGATGCGAGACCAGCGCCACGTCCGCCCGCCGGGCCTCGGCCGGCGGCACGGCACCCCGGCGCCGCCGCAGATGCGCGAGTCGGCGGGCGAACAGAGGATCGGTCAGCACGCGTATGTTCGCGTCCTGGACCGTGCAGGTCGCGTGACCCCACCAGGTGATCTCCACCGGCACCCTCTTCGCCTCCTTCACGCGACTCCCCGAAGCCTACGGGCAGGAGTAGGGTCTGCGGCGAAACCCGGAGGTGAGGGGGGACGCCATGGGACAGCTGCGGGGTACCTCCGACACGCCCGCGCCCGCGCCGGTGCGGGTCATCGCGATCGCCAGCCTGACCCCGCTGGAGGAACTGGAAGCGGACCCCTTCCTCGTCGACTCCCGCAGCCAGCACGCCATGTGCGCCCGCTGGGCCGCCGAACGCGGGTACGTCATCGGCCGGGAACTCCTCGTCGGCGGACTGCGCTTCGACCACGGCGCGCTGTGGGACGGCGTCCGGCCCGGGGTGGACGTGTTCGTCGCGCCCAGCCTGCGCGTGCTCCGGCGCGCTCTGTCCTCGGTCGAGGCGTTCACCGCCGAGTGCGCGCGCCGGGGCGTGCGTGTGGAGACCGTCGGGCGGGCCGAGCCGTCGTACGACGCGCAGATGAAAGCCCGCGTGCACCGCCGGCTGTCCATGCCGACGGCCGGCTACGACGGCCGCTAGGGTCCACTGGATTCCGCCGGGTTCAGCGCGCTGCCGGCCCTTCAGCCGCCGACGAGGGCGACGAGCTTGATGAAGACCAGCCCGGGATCGACGGTGAGATCCACGACCTCGTCGAGATCCTCGACCTGGCGATCGCCGGCCAGCACGAAGAACCCGTTGGCGAGGAAGGCGCGCTCGGCGATCTCGGCCTGCCGCTCCCAGTCGATGCGGCGGGGCTCGCGCAGTCGGTAGCCGTTCAGCTCGGTCTCGGCGTCGGCGGGGCGCACGAGGCCGTTGAACCGAGTGCCGGGACGGGCGTTGTACCGGGCGACCTCCTCCTGGACCCGGAGTCCGATCAGCTCCCGTACGGTCATCCGGTCCGGCAGCCCGGCGACCTCCCACTCACCGAGCGGCCTGCCCGTCGCGGTCTCGTCCCGGAACGTCACTGTGGCCATCAGGCACCTCGCTCGATCTGCGTGAGAATGGTCCGGTCGGTGATCCTCGTGTCGGCGGCGAGCAGGAACGCCTTGCTGAGGATCAGGGAGAGCCGGTCGTCCTCGAACGGCAGGAACACCGTGCCGTCCTTCGGCGGCCGTGCCGGGACGATGCACAGGTAGCTGTCGTCGGGCTCCATCAGGATGTTGGCCGAGCCCAGGTGGATTCTGTAGGTGCGCAGATCGCCGCGAACGGTCAGGAAGCGGCCGTCGAGCGTGCACCGGTCGGCGATCTTCAGGCGGGGCAGGATGCGTTCCAGGGCGTCGCGGCGCGCCTCGGCGCTCTCCGTGAGCGCGCCGAAGGAAGCCCGCTCCCAGTAGGTGCGCCCGGGGCCGCCGTCGGTCCAGTCGGGGTCGGCGGCGATCGAGGTCACGCCGACGAAGAGATCCACGTCCCGCATCGCCTCGCTGAACACCAGCGGGGGCACGTCGGCGAGCGGGGCCTCCCGCCAGGCGCCCGCCTCCAGGCGGTCGAAGCGCACCTGGTCGGTCGAGGCGAGTTCCTCGTCCCCCGCCCAGTCGGCCCAGCTGTGGAAGAAGCGGACCCGCCACTGCCCGCCCCCGAGGGTGCGCTCCGCCTCGTCGCCGTCCCCGCCGTCCCACGGGCCGAGCAGGTCGCTCTTCCATCCCCGCGCCCGGAACAGGGCGAACATCCTGCGGTAGCGGACCAGGTGGGCGGCGAAACGGTTGGAGTAGACGCGGGTCTGCTCCTCGGCCGGCGTCAGGAGGTAGATCTCGCGGAACGCCTGCTTGAAGGGCTGCCGTATGCGCTGCTCGGTGAGCAGGTCACGCCAGGCCCGTACGGCGTGCGGTTCGGAGCGCAGCGGGTGCCACAGCCGTACGGAGGCGTCGTCGGGCGCGTGGGGAAGGCGCTCCTGCGTCTCGGGCAGCACGGCGTGCCACTCGCCGGGTGCGACCTCGATCTCCCAGATCAGCCGCCGCACCAGGGTCCCGGCGAGAGGATGCCCGGCCAGTTCGGTGCGCCACCAGCCGTACGGATGAACGGCGTCGACGGTGCAGCCGCCCTCCAACGCGCGTACGAGGGTGACGAGTTGGGCGTTCACCCGCTTCACCAGGTCGCGCACTTCCTTGACCAGGGCGCTGTGGTCGCGGCGGACCGGAGCCGGGAGGCTGCGCAGCGGGCGGCCGTCCTTCTCCCAGGTCAGCGTGGCGGACTCGGCGACCGTGATGACGGCCTGGTAGTCGCCGGCCGCACGGCGCAGGACGCCGACCGCCGCGGAGCCGCCGGTGGGTGCGGTCTCGAAGCCCAGTCCCGGCAGCCGCAGCGCCACGTCGGTGCGTTCCGCCAGGGCCGTGTCTACCTTCTTGAGCATCTTGTCGAGCTGCTTGGGCACCCCGACGTGCCGGACGGTCCGGCGCACTGTGCGGATCGCGGTCACCAACTCGGGCGTCGGGAAGTCCTGCGCGGCGCGGACCACCTCGTACAGCAGGGCCTGCGAGGGGAGCGTCTTCGCCGCGGTCGGGGCGAGGGAGATGCCGGGCAGCAGCCGCTCGAACAGCTCCGGCAGCCAGGGCTCGTCGCGCAGCAGTGCCACCCGCAGGGCCTGGCCGAGCGTGGTGATCTCCCGGTCCGTGAACGCCTTGTCCGCCCGGTAGGGGATCTCGCCGCGCCGGATGGCGTCGGTGCGGTCGGCCGCCGTCTCCAGCGCACGGCGCGTGAACGCCGCATAGGCGGGGTTGTCCGCCGATCCGCGCCACGCGTGCGCGACGGGCGACATGAACCGGTGGTCCCGGTCGATCCCGGACAGCAGCGTCTGTTCGGCCGAGGGCAGCCCCGCGACGACGGCGATCTCGTCCGCGACGATGGGGCCCACGTCGTGCGAGAGCCGCTCCACGGCCGTGCGCAGCGTGCCGTCGCCGCCGAGCCGCGCGATCGCGAGGAGCGCGTACGGCTGCCGCGCGGTGTCCTTCTCCAGCCAGAACGCCACCAGGGCGCGGGCCTGTTCGGAGACGTCGGGCAGCGGCCCGGTGCAGTGCTCCAGCGCGTCCAGGGCCTGGTTCAGGTTCGCCCACCCGCGGTCCTCGTACTGCTCGACGAGTACCTCGAACATGCGCCGGCACGCGTCGGGCGTATAGAGCGGCCGCCGTTCCCGGGCCGCGTCCTCGACCGCGAAGCGGACCGCGGCCATCCCCCGCGGGGCCGTGGCGTCCACTCCGTAGGCGGCCACCAGCAGGCTGCCGAGCTCCTCGTCGGAGACCTGCGACAGATCCGGGCGCGTGTCCCCGTCCTCGGGGCTGAACTCCGGGTCGGTCAGCGCGCACATCAGCCGTGCCGCGAGATCCATCAGGCACCCCTCTTGATCTGCTCGTGCCCCATGGCCCGCCGGAACCCTGGCCGCTGACGCCCCGGCAGGTCGCCGGGACGTTGGACACAGTGACGGGCGGCGGATCGCGCGCCGTCGGGCGGGGCGTTCCAGCGGGATGCGGTCATCGAGGCGTCGTAGGGCATGCCGGGATGATGGCAGGGGGGTCTGACAACGCGATCAGCTCGGCCCGGGCGGAGGCTGGAGCGTCCCGTGCCCCACCTGCGCTGGGAGGCCTGGTGGGCCGAGCGGTCGCCTTCGTGGCGCGGGGAGGGAAGGGCGGGCCGGGGGCAGCGGAACCCTCCGGGGCCGAAGGTGTCGTCGGCGCGCCGCTGGACCTCGGCCACGTCGTTGCCGAGGGCGGCGAGGGCGTCCTCGGCCGCTTGGCCGCCGGTCGCCGCCAGGCCGTCCCCGGCCGCCGGCCGCTCGGTCGTCCGGCGCGCCTGCGCCGGCTGCACGCCCTGGTGACGTAGCCCCTCACTCGCTGTACCGGAGGTCTGCGCCAGGTCGAGCAGGAGGTGTCCGGTGCCGATGAAGTCAGCGCGGCGACGGCCCGCAACCCGTCAAGGAGTCCTGGCATCGGGCCCGTGTGACAGGGTGGAGCGAGGCCCCGGCGTCGAACGGGCCGGGACGTGGGGTGTGCGGGGCGTGCGGGGCGTGCGGTGGCGGCGGATCGCCAGTCAGATCGGTCGGAGCATCGCCGTATGGGCGGTCTCCACCCTCACCATGCTGGTCCTCGCCGCACTCCTGCCCGACTTCCGGCTCCAGTCCGCCGACGGCGACAGCGTGACTCGCATCGCCGTCACCGCCGCCTGCGGCGCGGGCGCCTTCGGTGTGCTGTCGGCCGTGGTGTGGCCGCTCCTGGTGCGCCTGCTGCTGCTCGTACCCGCCCTCGTGCTGGGCCTGTTGGTCTTCTTCCTCAACGGCTCCCTGCTGCTGCTCGCTCTGCGCATCAACCCTTCCGGCCACGGCGAGGCCGCCCCCGAGACCGCCGTCATCGTGGCCGCGGTGATGTCCGCCGTCGCCTCCGCCACCGGCGCCGCCCTCGCCGTACGCGACGACGAGACCTACCGGCGCCGCCTGCACCGCCTCGCCGCCCGCCGCCGCAGATCCGACCCGCCCTGCCCCGCCACCCCCGGCCTGCTCCTCGTCCAGCTCGACGGCGTCGGCCACGACGTCCTCACGGACGCGGTCCGCAAGGGGGTGATGCCCACGGTCGCGGGCTGGCTGGAGCCGGGGGACGTCATACGGCCGACCGGCGACGACGTCCCCCGGCCCACCCACCGTCTCAACTCCTGGCGCACCGACTGGTCCAGCCAGACCGGTGCCAGCCAGCTCGGCATACTCCACGGCAGTACCTTCGACGTGCCCGCCTTCCGCTGGTACGAGAAGGACCGCGGGGAGGTGATGGTGTGCAACCGCCCGACGAGCGCCGCCGAGTTGCAGCGCCGCGCCGTACGGCACACCGGCGACGGCGGACTGCTCACCGTGGACGGCGCCAGCCGCGGCAACCTCTTCAGCGGCGGCGCCGGCGAACAGGCCCTCGTGCTGTCCATCGCGGCCCGCCGCCGGGGCCGGGAGAACCGTTCCCGCGCCGGTTACTTCGCCTACTTCTCCGACCCCGCGAACGCCGTCCGCACCGCCCTGTCCTTCGTCGCCGAGGTGGTCCGCGAGATCGGCCAGTCCACCCGCGCCCGCCTGCGCGGGCAGCGCCCCCGGGTGAGGCGCGGCGGGCTCTACCCGCTCGTCCGCGCCTTCGCCACCGTCGTCGAACGGGACGTCGTCCTCGCCGCGGTGATGGGCGACATGCTCGCCGGTCGCACCGCCGTCTACGCCGACCTCGTCGCCTACGACGAGGTCGCCCACCACTCCGGTCCGTGCGGCCGGGACGCCGAGCAGGTGCTGCGGCGCCTCGACCGCGCCCTCGCCCTGCTGCAGCGGGTCGCCGAGCACGCGCCCCGTCCGTACCGCATCGTCGTCCTGTCCGACCACGGGCAGAGCCCCGGTGAGACCTTCCGCTCCCGCTACGGACTCACCCTCGGCGACCTGGTCAGGGCCGGGTGCGGGCTGCACGTGCCGCGCCGGGCGGAGGGCACGCACAGCGGGGCCGAGGCCCGTGCCGCCGTCCGGGCCGCACTGCGCCGGCCCGTGGAGGAGAAGGGCGAGCAGCAGCGCCCCGTCCGCCGCTCCGAGCCGATCGTGCTGGCCTCCGGCAACCTCGGCCTGGTCTCCTTCCCGGACGTGCCCCACCGCATGACCAAGGAGGAGATCGACGCCCGCCACCCGGCCCTGCTCACCACCCTCGCCAACCACCCCGGCATCGGCTTCCTGCTGGTGCGCAGCGCGGAGCACGACGGCGTGGTGCTCGGTGCCCACGGCGCCGAGATCCCGCTGGCCAGGCTCGACGACCAGCCCGGCCCGCTGGCCCGGTTCGGTCCAGGCGCCGCCGACGCCGTCCGCCGTACCCACTCCTTCCCGCACACCGCCGACATCATGGTGAACTCAGCCTTCGACCCCGCCGACGGCGAGGTGCTCGCCTTCGAGGAGCAGATCGGCTCCCACGGTGGCCTCGGCGGCGCGCAGTCCCACCCGTTCCTGCTCTCGCCGCTGGAGTTGTCCGCACCGGTCGACGGAGTGGAGGAGCTGACCGGCGCCGAGCAGGTGCACCAGGTGCTGCGCCGCTGGCTGGGCGAGCTCGACGGACCCCAGGTCCCGCTCACCGACGACACCGGTACCGACGGCACCGCTACCGACGACACCGGTACCGACGGCACCGAGGACGAGCGGGCCGCGTGAAAATCGGCTGCGCCCGACCGGCCGGACACCGACACTGTTCGCGTCGTACATGACTCGAACCCCCCTGAGGATGCTCCGCCTTGCAGGCTGCCGTCACCGTCACTCCCGCCCGTGTCCCCGAACTCCTCCTCGGCCTCGCCACCGTCCGGCCCGTGTTCCTCTGGGGCGCCCCCGGCATCGGAAAGTCGTCCCTGGTACGGGAGTTCGCCGACTCGCTCGGCCTGGAGTGCGTGAGCCTGCTCGGTACGCAGCTGGCCCCCGAGGACCTGATCGGCGTGCCGCAGATCCGCGACGGGCGGTCGGTGTTCTGCCCGCCGGAGACGATCGCCCGGGACGAGCCGTACTGCCTTTTCCTGGACGAGTTGAACGCGGCCACCCCGGATGTGCAGAAAGCGTTCTACTCGCTGATCCTCGACCGCCGCATCGGAAACTACGAGCTGCCCGCCGGATCCATCGTCATCGGCGCCGGGAACCGGGCCACCGACAACGCGCTCGCCCGGCCGCTGGCCTCCGCCCTGGTCAACCGGCTCGCCCACGTCCATCTGGAGGTCTCCGCCACGGACTGGCTGGCCTGGGCCGCCGAACACGGCATCCACCCGTGGATCCTGGACCACCTCACCGACCGCCCGGACCACCTGTGGTCCAAGCCGCCGAAAACCGAGGAACCGTTTTCCACGCCCCGCTCCTGGCACATGCTCTCCGACGCCCTGCACTCCTTCGGCCCCGAGCTGGACGAGCCGACCCTGACGGTCCTCGCGCACGGCACGCTCACGCCCGCGCACGCGACAGCGTTCTGCGGTTACGTCAAGGTCGTGCGCAGCCGGTTCGGGATCGAGGCCATCCTCAAGGGCGACGCCCGCTGGCCGCACCGCCTGCAGGACCGCGACCTGCTGTACTACCTCGCCGAGTCCTTCCGCGGCCGGCTCGTCAAGGAACTGCCCGCCGGCAAGGAGCACATGTCGGCGAACGGCCGGCAGATCGCCCACCGCGCCAAGTCGCTGCTGGTGCAGCTCGCCGAGATCTCCGTGGAGGTCGCCCAGACCGTGATCGCCGGGGACACCGACGGCAACCCCGTACTGCCCTCGTGGTTCCTGGTCGAGGCCGCCCGCGACATGCCCCGCCTGGTGGAGGCCCGCCGGTGAGCCGCACCGGGCAGAAGAACGGCCCGAAGAAGACCGGACCGGCGAGGAAACGCGACCTGGCCGGCGAGGCGTTCGCCGAGGGCATGCGGCTGCTGCGTGCGAACCCCGCCCTCACCGCCGTCGACTTCAGCACCTGCCGCAGCGAGACCTGCACCCTCGCTCCGCACGAGGGGCTCCTGGTCGTCGACTCCGACGCCACCGTGCACGCCCGCCCCCACCGGCTCGCCGACCCCGGCGCCTGGGCCTGGGCGCTGGCGCACGCCGCCCTCCACCTCGGGTTCGGGCACGTCCCGGCCGCCAAGGGCCCGCGCGAGCAGCCCGACCGCTACGACCTCGCCGCCCGCTGCGTCGTGGTGAACCGTTTTCTGCTCGGTTTCCCCATCGGCACCACCCCCGAGGAACTGCCGGCGACCTACCCCGACGGGGACGAGGAGCGGCTCGCCGCGCGCTGGCGGGCCCACGGCCTGCCGCCCGCCTACGAGCGCTGCGGCACCGCGGGCGACGCACCCGACCAGGTGCTCACCGAATGGCATGCCTGGCAGGGCCCCGTCCCGGACCGGCAGCTGGCCTTCGCCACCGCGCTGACCCGGACCGTGTCCGCCGCGATGGACGTGGCAGGCGGCCGCCGGGACTCACTCGACGGTGAGCGGACCCCGCAGCGCCCCTGGGAGCGGGCCCTGAGCTGGTTCGTCTCCTCCTACCCGCTGCTCGGCGGCATCGCCGCCGGTATCAAGCTGGTCGCCGACGCCGAACTGGCCCGCGCCCACGGCATCCAGATCGCCGCCGTGAACCCCGAGGCCGGCGAGATCTACATCAACCCGCTGCGCACCTTCGACGCCGAGGAGTGGCGGTTCGTCCTCGCCCACGAGATGCTGCACGCCGCCCTCCGCCACGGCGACCGCTGCGGCCCCCGCGACCCCTTCCTCTTCAACGTCGCCTGCGACTACGTCATCAACGGCTGGCTGGTCGAGATGCGGGTCGGCACCATGCCTGAGGGCCTGCTGCACGACCCGCAGCTGGCCGGCCTGTCCGCCGAGGAGGTCTACGACCGCATCGCCGGCGACCTGCGCCGCGTCCGCCGCCTGGCCACCCTGCGCGGCAAGGGCGCCGGCGACGTCCTCGGTGCCCCGCTGGGGCAGCCCGGCGACTACGTGGACCTGGACGAGTTCTACCGGCGCGGCCTCAGCCGCGGCCTCGACCTGCACCAGGCGCAGGAGCGCGGTTTCCTGCCCGGTGGCCTGGTCGAGGAGATCCGCGCGCTCAGCCATCCGCCGCTGCCCTGGGACGCGCAACTCGCCCGATGGTTCGACGAGTTCGTGCCCCGCCCGGAGCCCGTACGGTCTTTCGCCCGCCCCGCCCGCCGTCAGGCGTCCACCCCCGACATCCCGCGCGCGGGCCGCTGGTTCCCGCCCGAGGAGGTCGCGCGCTGCACCTTCGGGGTGGTCCTCGACACCTCCGGCTCGATGAGCCGCACCCTGCTCGGCAAGGCGCTCGGTGCGATCGCCTCCTACGCCGAGGCCCGGGACGTACCGGCCGCCCGCGTGGTGTTCTGCGACGCGGCCCCGCACGACGCCGGCTATCTCCCGGTCACCGAGATCGCGGGCCGGGTCCGGGTGCACGGGCGCGGCGGCACCGTCCTGCAGCCCGGCATCGACCTGCTGCACCGGTCCGAGGACTTCCCGCCCGCCGCACCGGTGCTGGTGATCACCGACGGCTGGTGCGAGGTGCTGCGGGTGCGCCGCGAGCACGCCTATCTGATCCCGCAGGGAAGTCACCTCCCGTTCATGCCGCGTGGGCCGGTCTTCAGGGTGAGATGAGCCCGGATGTGATCGGATAGGAGCACGGAAAACCCCCGTAACGGGATCTCACGTCACGGGACCCGACGTGAAAGGAATGATCGTGGCCACCACGCGCACCGCGCACACCGTCTGGGAAGGCAATCTGCTCGAGGGGAACGGCGTCGTCACCTTCGACTCCTCCGGCATCGGCGAGCAGCCGGTCACGTGGGCGTCGCGTTCCCAGGACGCGAACGGAAAGACCAGCCCCGAGGAGCTGATCGCCGGCGCTCACTCCAGCTGCTTCTCCATGGCCCTCTCGCACGCCCTGGCCGGCGCCGGCACCCCGCCCACCAGGCTCGACACCAAGGCCGACGTGACCTTCCAGCCGGGCGAGGGCATCACCGGCATCCACCTCACCGTGCGCGGCGAGGTGCCGGGCCTGGACGCGGAGGGCTTCGCCTCGGCCGCCGAGGAGGCCAAGAAGAACTGCCCGGTCAGCCAGGCCCTGGCCGGTACGACGATCACCCTGACGGCCGAGCTGGCCTGACGCCCGTACGGCCCCGGATGCCGCGTCCCGCTCCTGGGGCGCGGCATCGCCGTGTGCGGGTACCCGGCCATTGACAGCGTCGCGGGCACGTCCTCTGCTGGGAGTGCGGCAGGCGCCCGGGCGGAAGGGGACGGACCATGGCACGTGCGGTCGGGATCGATCTCGGGACGACGAACTCGGTGGTGGCCGTCCTGGAGGGCGGCGAGCCCACTGTTGTCACCAACGCGGAGGGTGCGCGCACCACGCCGTCCGTGGTGGCGTTCGCGAAGAACGGGGAGGTGCTGGTCGGCGAGGTCGCCAAACGGCAGGCCGTGACCAACGTGGAGCGCACCGCCCGCTCGGTGAAACGGCACATGGGAGACGCGAGCTGGCGCTTCCCCGAGCAGGGCTCCATCGACGGCAGCCGCCTGCGTGCGCAGGAGCTGTCCGCGCGGGTGCTGCAGAAACTGAAGCGGGACGCGGAGGCCTACCTCGGCGAGGACGTCACGGACGCCGTGATCACCGTACCGGCGTACTTCGACGACGCCCAGCGGCAGGCCACCAAGGAGGCCGGCGAGATCGCGGGCCTGAAGGTGCTCAGGATCATCAACGAGCCGACCGCCGCCGCCCTCGCCTACGGCCTGGACCGGGGCGACGAACAGACGGTCCTCGTCTTCGACCTCGGCGGCGGCACCTTCGACGTGTCCCTGCTGGACATCGGCGACGGCGTCATCGAGGTCAAGGCCACCAACGGCGACACCCACCTCGGCGGCGACGACTGGGACCAGCGGATCGTCGAGTACCTGGTGAAGCGGTTCAAGGGGAGTTACGGCATCGACCTCGGCGCCGACAAGATGGCGGTGCAGCGGCTGCGCGAGGCCGCCGAAAAGGCCAAGATCGAGCTGTCGTCGTCCTCGGAGACGACGATCAACCTGCCCTACATCACCGCCTCCGCAGAGGGCCCGCTGCACCTGGAGGAGAAACTGACCCGGGCCCAGTTCCAGGAGCTGACCGCCGATCTGCTCGACCGCTGCAAGAAACCGTTCCACCAGGCCGTCCAGGACGCCGGGATCCAGCTGTCCGCGATCGACCACGTCATCCTCGTCGGCGGCTCCACCCGGATGCCCGCCGTCACCGACCTGGTGCGCGACCTCACCGGCAAGGACCCGCACAAGGGCGTCAACCCCGACGAGGTGGTCGCCGTCGGCGCCGCCCTGCAGGCCGGCGTCCTGCGCGGCGACGTCAAGGACGTCCTGCTGCTCGACGTCACGCCGCTGTCCCTGGGCATCGAGACCAAGGGCGGCATCATGACCAAGCTGATCGAACGCAACACCACGATCCCGACGCGCCGTTCGGAGATCTTCACCACCGCCACCGACAACCAGCCCTCGGTCGGCATCCAGGTCTACCAGGGCGAACGCGAGATCGCCGCCTACAACAAGAAGCTCGGCGTCTTCGACCTCACCGGCCTGCCGCCCGCCCCGCGCGGCGTGCCGCAGATCGAGGTGGCCTTCGACATCGACGCCAACGGGATCATGCACGTCTCCGCCAAGGACCTGGCGACGGGCCGCGAGCAGAAGATGACCGTCACCGGCGGTTCCGCGCTTCCCAAGGACGACATCGACCGCATGATGCGGGAGGCCGAACAGTACGCCGAGGAGGACCGGGGGCGCCGCGAGGCCGCCGAGACCCGCAACCAGGCCGAGCAACTCGTCTACCAGACCGAGAAGTTCATCCGCGACAACCACGACCGCGTCCCCGCCGACACGCGCGGCGAGGTCGAGACGGCCGCGGCGGAACTGAAGACCCTGCTGGAACAGAACGCCGACACCACCGCCCTGCGCACCGGCGTGGAGAAACTCGCCACCGTCAGCCAGAAGATGGGGCAGGCCATGTACGCGTCCGCCGCCGCCGGCGGCCAGACGACACAGGAGGACGAGACCCCGGCCGACACGGAGGGCGTGGTCGACGCGGAGATCGTGGACGACGAACACGACAGCAAGGGCGGAGCCGCCTGACGCCTGCCCGGCCGGGGGCGCACGGCGGCACACACCAGCGGAGGAAGGGCGGTCAGCGCTTGACCGCCACCCCCGCGTACACCGGCACGACGCCCTCCGCCTGGGCCGCCACGTCCACCGGCTCCGGGCGCCAGCCGTACACCGGGATGACGCCGGGACCGAGCAGCTCCAGGCCGTCGAAGAAGCGGTAGAACTCGGGCAGCGTGCGGGGGTGGAACGGCGTGCCGCTCCTGCGGAACAGCTCGGCCGCTCTGGCCACACCCTCGGGGCTGAGGTCCTGGGTGACCTGGGACAGGATCAGGAAACTGCCGGGGGTGAGCTCGTCGACGTACCGCTTGACCAGCCCGAACACATCGTCCTCCCGCTCACCCAGGTAGTGGGTGAGCGCGATCAGGGACAGCGCGACCGGGCGGCGGAAGTCGAGGAACTCGCCAGCCGGCCCCAGGATGGTGTCGGGATCGCGGACATCGGCGTGGACGTAGTCCGTGCTGCCCTCGGCGGCACTCCGCAGCAGCGCCTCGGCGTGCCGGAGCACGATCGGGTCGTTGTCCGCGTAGACCACCCTGGACTCCGGGGCCACGCCCTGGGCGACCTGGTGCAGGTTGGGCTCGGTCGGGATACCGGTCCCGATGTCGAGGAACTGCCGTACCCCGGCCTCGGCCGCCGCCCGGACGGCCCGGTGCATGAACCGCCGGTTGGCCCGCGCCCCGCGTACCACCGTGCCGTCCACGGCGAGGATCCTGCGCGCCAGCTCCTCGTCCACCGGGTAGTTGTCCTTGCCGCCCAGCCACCAGTCGTACACCCGGGCGGGGTGCGGACGGCTGGTGTCGATCGGCGTGGGCGTGGCATCGCGTGCGGTCATACGGCTGTTTCCCCCAGAGAATCGGTCGGGACGTGGCGTCACAAGGTCTTGCGGAACTCCCGCAGCAGGTTCTGTGTGCGCTGTGCCGACGCGGCGCGGGCCGTCATGTGGTCCAGCACCTCCAGATGCGCGGCCACCTCGCGGCGGGAGTCCAGGTACAGGGCGCCGGTCAGGTACTCGGTGAACACCATGTCCGGCAGCTCCGGCTCGGCGAAGCGGAACAGCGTGAACGGCGCGTAGGTCCCCGGATGCGGCCCCGCAGCGAACTCGGCGAGCTGGAGGGTGACCCGGTCCCGCTCGATGTACTCCAGCAGCTTGTCCAGCTGCTCGCGCATCACCTCGCCGCGCATGCTCACCGGGCGCCGCAGCACCGTCTCGTCCATGATCACCCAGAGGTGGGGCGGGTCGTCCCACTCCAGCAGCCGCTGCCGCTCCATGCGCAGCGACACATGCCGCTCCACGGACTGCGGCGAGGTCTGCCCGATCGTCCCGGCCTCCAGCACCGCCCGCGCGTAGTCCTCCGTCTGCAGCAGACCGGGTATGAAGTGCGGCTCGTAGGAGCGGATGATCCGGGCGGCGCCCTCCAGGCTGACGTACAGGCTGAACCAGTCGGGGAGCACGTCGTGGAACCGCTGCCACCAGCCCGGCTGGTTCGCCTCCTCGGCCAGCCGCACGAACGCGGCCGCCTCCTCCTCGGGCACCCCGTAGGTGTCCAGCAGCACCTGCACGTACGGGATCTTCAGCGCGACCTCGGCCGTCTCCATCCGCCGTACGGTCGCCGACGCCACCCTGAGGACCCTGGCGGCCTCCTCCCGGCCGAGGCCCGACGCCTCGCGCAGTTCCTGCAACCGTTTACCGAGCACCACCTGGCCCACGGTGGGCGCAGCCCGCCGCTCACTCACGCCACGCCTCCCCTACGCGCCGAAGTACGCGGGCAGTCTGCCATGTGATCCCCTCTCGCACACCGGTCCGAGGCGACGGGGACCGCGGGACAGGGGGGTCAACCGGCCAGCCCGTGCAGGTACTTGGCGGTTGCCGGGTCCGCCGGCAGGAACGTCTCGATGGCGAGCTCGGCGACCGTGACGTCCATCGGCGTGTTGAACGTGGAGATCGACGACACGAACGACAGGATCCGGCCGTCGTGCTCGATGAGCATCGGCAGCGCGAAGTACGGGACGGGCTCGGCCGGTTCAACACCCGGCGCGTCCTCGGGCACCGGGTAGGCGGCCACCTCCTCGTACAGGGCGCGCAGCTGGTCCGAGCGCTGCAGGGCGATCTGCCGCTCCATCTGCGCGAGCAGATGCCCGCGCCACTCGCGCAGATTGCGGATGCGCGGTGCGAGACCCTCCGGATGCAGGGTCAGCCGCATCGCGTTCGGCGACGACATCAGTGTCTCCGGCACGCCGTCCAGCAGCATCATGATGCCCCGGTTCGCGGTGACGACCGTGTACCCGGCGTCGACCACCAGCGCCGGATAGGGCTCGTAGCCCTGGATGAGGCGTTCCATGCCGTCGCGCAACGCGTCCAGCGCCGGGTCGTCCAGCGGGGTCTCCGGATAGTGCGGGGCGTAACCGGCCGCCAGCAGCAGCGCGTTGCGCTCGCGCACCGGCACGTCCAGATGTTCGGCGAGCCGCAGCACCATCTCCTCGCTCGGCCGGGACCGGCCGGTCTCGATGAAGCTGATGTGCCGGGCCGAGGAGTCGGCGCGCAGCGCCAGCTCCAGCTGGGAGACCCGGCGCCGCTCCCGCCAGGCGCGCAGCAGCGGGCCGACGCCCTTGTCGGCGGCGGGGGCGGTGGCGGACGCGGAGGGACCGGAAGCGACAATGGTCATACGTCCGACCGTAGTCGAGGAGTCGCTGAGGAGTTGCTTCAGTTGGGCATGAACGAGCCGTGGTCGAAGCCGTGGCGGACCTCGTCCCCGCAGGCGTCCCTTCAGGCCTCGGCCGTGTACCGGGCCAGGGTCCGCGGCTGTCTCCTGGGCGGCGCGCTCGGTGACGCCCTCGGCTACCCGGTGGAGTTCTCCACCCTGGACCGTATCCGCGCCACCCACGGTGCGCGCGGTGTAACCGGTTTCGTCCCCGGGGCTCACGGCGCGGTCGGCCTGATCAGCGACGACACCCAGATGAACCTGTTCACCGTCGAGGCCCTGATCCAGGCGCACGCACGGGAGCGCGAGAAGGGCATCGGCGGCGCCTGGCCCCTGCTGCTGCGCCAGGCCTACGAGCGCTGGCTGGAGACCCAGTCGAAGCCCGGCCCCGAGCAGCCGGCGCAGCCGCAGTCCGGCACCGCACCGGCCGGCGGCCTGGTCACCGAGGCCTGGCTGTATGCCCGCCGCGCCCCCGGCAACGCCTGCCTGTCCGGTGTGGCCCGGATGTACGCGCCCGACCCCGCGCTCCCGCTGGACGGCACACCGGGCGAGGTCAACCCCGACTCCAAGGGCTGCGGCACGGTCATGCGCTCGGCCCCCTTCGGCCTGGCGGGGCCCGCCGAGGAGGCCTTCGCCATGGCCGCGCGCGGCGCCCAGATCACCCACGGCCACCCCACCGGCTACTACGCCGCCGGCGCGCTCGCCGCGATCGTGGCGCACCTGGTCGCCGGGGAGTCCCTGGAGGGCGCCGTACTGCGCACGCTGCGGCTGCTGGAGCGGCACCGTGGCCACACGGAGACCACGGCCGCCCTGCGCGCCGCCCTGGACCTCGCCGCCGACGGGACGCCGACGGCCGAGAAGGTGGAGTCCCTCGGGGCGGGCTGGGTCGCCGAGGAGGCCCTCGCCATCGGCGTCTACTGCGCGCTCGCCGAGCCCGATACCGGGCAGGCCCTGCTGCTGGCCGTCAACCACTCGGGCGACAGCGACTCCACCGGCTCGATCTGCGGCAACCTGCTCGGCGCGCTCTGCGGCGACACCGGCCTGCCGCACGCCTGGGTGGCCCGGGTGGAGGGCCGGGACCGGATCGCCGCGCTCGCCGACGACCTCGCGGCGGAGTGCGCACGCGGCTGACGTGGCAGGCTGAACCCGTAGCCCGTGTTGCAGCCCCCTCGAAGGGAGACCCGGCCATGGCCGTCGAACCGCTGTCGCAGAAGGAGATCGAGGACCGGCTCGCCGAGCTGCCCGGCTGGTCGGTGGACGACACCGGCCGGCTCACCCGCTCCTACCGCCTCGGCTCGCACGTCGCGGCGGCGGCGCTCGTCATGCACGTCGCCGCCGTCCAGGACGAACTGGACCACCACTCCGACCTCACCCTCGGCTACAACACCGTCTCCCTCAGCGTCCACACACACAGCGCGGGCGGCGCTCTCACCGCGAACGACTTCGCGCTCGCCCGCAGGGTGGAGGACATCGCCCCAGGTCACCAAGCACACTGAGGGCGTGCTCGACTACGACAAGGAAGCCGACGCCTATGACGCGTCCCGGGGCGGCGAGGCCCGCGCCGCGGCGGCCACACGGGCGGTGCTCGGCCTGATCCCCGAGGGGCCGGGCCGCCTGCTCGACGTGGCCTGCGGCACCGGCATCGTCACCCGCCGGCTGGCCGACGACCGTCCCGCGCTCCGGGTGACGGGCGCCGACCTCACCGCCGCCATGGTGCGCAGGGCGGGCGCACGGCTGCCGAACGCGATCGTACGGGCCGACAGCCGCCGGCTGCCGTTCCGTACCGGCACCTTCCACGCCGTCACCAGCATCTGGCTGCTGCACCTGCTGCAGGACGCCGAGGACGTCCGCGCGATCGTCGCCGAGTGCGCCCGGGTGCTGCGGCCCGGCGGGCTCTACGTCACCACCGTCGACAAGGCCGCGGCGCACGACGTCGGCAGCGACATCGACGCCGTCCTCGCCTCCCGTCCGCGCCGCCCTGCGCAGGACGCCGCCGCCACCGTCACCGCGCACGCCGTCCGGCACGGGCTCCGGCCGGCCGGCGCCACCGCGTTCCCCGGCGTCGGGCAGGGCCGCAGCCCCCGCGTCACCGTCGCCGACCTGCGCCGCGGCTGGTTCACCCAGCTGCCACCGGGCGAGCCGCGCACCGAGGAGTTCGCCGCGAGCCTGTCCCGCCTCCCGGACCAGGACCGCCCCCGCCCGGACCCGGTGTTCGCGGTGCGCGCCTTCCAAAAACCCCTGGAGGACCGACACCGGGACACGGCAAGTCCCCTGAAACGGGCGGCAATTGAGGGCGCGTGACGGCAACTCCCGGCCAGCCGGCGGCCCCCGTACTCACGGCCGTCGAGGCGCGCGCTGCGGGACGAGGGGCAGGCGCCCGAACGGGTGGCCGTTGGAACGCCGCATGGGGCACAATCGGCGTTCCGGAGACGGCTGCCGGAGCCCGACGACGGCACTACCCGACGACGGGATCCCGGCGACCCGCCCCGGCCGGGCCTCGGCTGAGGGCCGCCCGCGTCACGGCGCCCCGCGCGGTGCATGGGGGGCACCGGACGTCACCTTCGGGGTCTGAGCTCACCGTGCGTAGACGCGACGACCGGGCGGCCCCCAGTGCGGGTGGGGGCCGCCCGTCGCGGAACGCGGAGCCTTGGCGGGGCCGGGCTATTCGAGAAGCTCCGCGTACGAGCCCATGGCCAGGGCGATGTCCGCCTGGGCCCAGAACCGGTGATAGGTGAAGCTGGGCGCGGCGCCGCCCTTGAGGTAGGACTCGATCTTCGACCAGGCGGGGTCGTTCTTGTAGAAGGACCGGATCGAGGTGAACGTGGCCGAGGAGTTGATCGCGTCGCCGTTCGGCATGGTGCCGCTCCAGCCGCTCGGCACGTACACGCTGTCGCCGAACCGGCTGTAGTCGCTGCGGGTCTCGGGGACGGCGATGCCCTGGCTGTCCTGGTAGTTGTTCCACATGCCGTCCAGCAGCGCCTTCGCCGTGGACTTCGCCGTCGCGTCACCGGACTTGGCGCCGTAGTACGTCAGCGTCTTGGCGTACGCCGCCGCCACGCCGACGTCGTCGGTGTAGTCGGCGACCGTGACGTGAAGTCCGGTGTTGGAGCCGGGACTTGACGGGTTCCAGGTGTCGGGCTGACCCGACCACTGCAGGGTCGAGGGGATCCGGTAGGTGCCGTCGGGGTTGATCGTGGTCCTGGACAGCGCCCACTTGACCCACTTGTCGAGGACCGCCTTGGCGGTGGCGTTCCCGGTCTGCTGGTAGTACTCGGCGACCCGCTCCATCGACCACGCCTGGAACCCGAACCACTGGTTGGACGGCGGGTCGTGGTAGACGGGCTCCCAGTCGTAGTACATGCCGTAGAAGGTCGGTGTCCCGGCCGGCGGGGTGGCGTAGCGGCCCTGCCAGCTGTTGGTCGCGCCGCCCGCGATCGCGCCCTCGGACGACTGCAGCCACTGGTAGAACTCCAGCTGCCGCTGCAGCGACTTGCCCCAGTCCGAGGGGCCGGTGGCCGACTTGGGCTCCAGGTCCGGGTAGCTGCTCAACGCGTACGCGGCGAGCGGGTTCTGGTAGCCGCCGTGGACATGACTGGAGCCGATCCGCCACGCCCAGCCCGCACCGGAGTCGGTGGCGCCGCCCCAGGCGTAGTACCAGGAGAGCAGATAGTGCGAGGCGTCCTTGCCGGTGCCGGCCGGGCAGGCGGAGGTGCCCACGCAGTTGCCGATCTTCTTGAAGTACTTGTCGTACATGGCGTAGCGCAGGTAGTCGCCCATCTTCGCGGCCTTGGCGACGGTCGCGGAGACGTCACCGCCCCTGCCCTGCTGTTTTGCCCACACGTCCGCCCAGTACGCCGCCTGTACCGCGCGGGCGTCCGCGTCCGGAGCGTCGGTGTACTTCCACTGCCTGGCGTAGGAGCTGTCGCCGGTGAACAGGTCCAGGTAACCGTTTCTGCCGCCGTACCTGAAGGCGTCGCAGGTCGGCTGCGGTACCGTCTCCCACACCGATTCCTGCGGGCCGCGCTGGAAGGTGTTCAGGTACGACGGACCGCTCGCCGTCGGCCCGCCCTCGCAGGTGCCGCCCGGAGTGTCGCCGTAGCCGTAGACGTTGTCGACGTCCTCGATCCAGTGCATGCCGTAGACGTCGTCCGTGCCGTAGGCGCTCTTCAGCTCACCGGCGATCGGGTCCGACCCGACGGACACGGACGTGTCCAGCTTCGCCGGGTACTGGTCCGGGGTGTCCTCCTCGGGCGCGTAGGTCGCCGGCTTGGAGGCGTTGTAGAAGGAGTTCGTCGGCTGGTCGGCGTGGGTGGGGATCATGTACTTCTCCATCAGGGCCCACGCACCGTTGAACTTCGACCAGTCGCCGGTGACCTTGCCGTACATCGCCTGCAGCCACAGCAGGTAGCTGTACGCCTCCGAGGTGGTCTCGTGACCGTAGTCCGGGGCCTCCACGATCAGGGTCTCCACCGAGTGGTACGGGATGCCCTGTGGGGAGAAGTAACCGTTTGCCGGGTTGGTGATCTTCCCGTACAGGTCCAGGAAACGGGCGCCGTACGCCTTCGTCGCGGCCAGCTCCGTCACCGTGACCGTCGCCTTGGTGTGGCCGGTGGCCGAGGCGGTGAAGGCCGCCGAGCCGGTTCCGGAGGAGTCCGCCGTGACGGTGACCGTCTGTGCGGTGTTCCAGTCGGACGGAGTGAAGGTGAGGGAGGAACCGCCGGTGACGGACAGGCCGGTGTTGCCGTCCGTGCGGGCCACGTTCACCGTCACGTTCGCGCTCGGCTGCGTCGACAGCTTCACGTCGAATGTGCCCGACTTGCCCTGCTGGACGCCCAGTTGGGTTGGGGAGGCCACGACCGCCGGTCCCGAGGCGACCGTGATGCCCACCGGCGCGGACTCGGCGGACGCGCCCAGGCTGTCGTACGCCTTCGCCACCAGCGAATGACCGCCCACGGTCAAATCAGAGACGGAAAGGGTGTACGGCGCGCTCGTGTCCGTCCCCAGCAGCGTGGTGTCGTCGTAGAACTCCACCTTGCTGATCGTCGCGTTGTCGGCGGCCGCGGCCGTCGCCGCGAGGGGCACCGCGTCCCCCTGGGTGTACACCGCGCCCGCGCCCGGGCTGGTCAGCACCGTCACCGGCGGCTGATGGGCGCCGGCGCAGGTCGTGCCGTTCACGGTGAAGGAAGCGGGGGCGGTGTTGGTGCCGCTGTAGCTGAACTGCGCACCGGTGGAGACGGCGGCGCCCGCGGCGATGGTGCCGTTGTACGAGGCGTTCTGCACGGTGACGGTCCTGCCGGACTGGGACCAGGTGCCGTTCCAGCCGGTGGACAGCGTCTGGTTGCCCGTGTAGGCGTAACCCAGTGTCCAGCCGTCGATCGCGTCCGTGCCGCGGTTGGTGATCGTGAGGTCGGCGGTGAAACCGGTTCCCCAGTCGTTGGTCTTGTAGTCGACGCTGCACTGCACGGACGCCGCGTGCGCGGTCGTGGCGCCGGTGGCGAGCATCGACAGGGGCAGGGCGAACGCGGCCGCCACGGCGGTCCAAAGCCGCCGCACGGCTCTGCGTCTGCGTCCGGGATCCATGTGCTGGTTCCTCCTTGCGGCTTGCAGCTCGGGAGAGGTCAAGGCTTGAACCAGTGGGAGCGCTCCCATAGTGGAGACGACCCTGTGAGCGGTCAAGGTGCTTGAAGAGTCGAAAAGATTCGACGGACGCGGTTGAGGAAAAGTCAGCAACTCCCCTGTGCAGCAAGGCCACTTGGCGCTACCTTCCTTCGCACCAGTGGGAGCGGTTCCAGTCAGTCGGCGCGCCAGTCACGTCGCGCCCACCTGCAAGGAGTCGCTCATGCGACACCCCCCGCGTTCGGTACTTCTAGCCGCCGCCGGTGCGGTCGCGCTCGTCGGGAGCGCGGTCGTCCCGGTGGTGTCGGCCCAGGGAGCCACGCCCGCGTGCACGGTGGAGTACTCCGTCACCAACCAGTGGTCCGGTGGTTTCCAGGCGTCCGTGAGAATCACCAACAACCAGGCTGCACTGAGCAGTTGGCGGACCGGCTTCGACTTCGCCGACGGCCAGAAGATCACCCAGGGCTGGAACGCCGAGTGGTCCCAGTCCGGCGCCACCGTGACCGCCGGGAACGAGAGCTACAACGGTTCCCTCGGCACCGGCGCGAGCGTCACCGCCGGCTTCCTCGCCTCCTGGTCGGGGTCCAACACGGCGCCCCCGGTGTTCAAGCTCAACGGCACCACCTGCAATGTGGACTCCGAGCCGACCCCGCCGCCGACCACACCGCCGCCGTCCTCCGGCGGCACCGCCCCCGCCCTGCACGTCTCCGGGAACAGGCTCGTGGACGCCGACGGCAAGGACCACCGCCTCCTCGGCGTCAACCGCTCCGGCGGCGAGTTCATGTGCGTCCAGGGCTACGGCATCTGGGACGGCCCGGTCGACGACGCGGCCATCACGGCGATCGCCGACTGGAAGGCCGACGCCGTGCGCATCCCGCTCAACGAGGAGTGCTGGCTGGGCCTTTCCGACATCAAGCCCGAGTACGCAGGCGCCAACTACATAGCCGCGGTCAAGGACCTGGTGGCCCGCGTCGAGGCGCACGGCCTGACCCCGGTCCTCGACCTGCACTGGTCCTACGGCCAGTACACCGGCAACTCGGCCGGCTGCTCCGACGTCCACGCCACCTGCCAGAAGCCGATGCCCGACATGCAGTACAGCCCGTCGTTCTGGGCGTCGGTGGCCAGCACCTTCAAGGACGACCCGGCACCGGTGTTCGACCTGTTCAACGAGCCCTATCCGGACCGGGCCACCTCCAGCGCGACGGACGCCTGGAAGTGCTGGCGGGACGGCGGGACCTGCCCCGGGATCTCGTACGAAGTCGCCGGCATGCAGGATCTCGTGGACAGTGTCCGGGGCGCCGGGGCCAGAAACGTCATCATGGCCGGCGGGCCGGCGTACGCCAACGACCTCAGCCAGTGGCTGACGTACAAGCCCACCGACCCGGCCGACAATCTGACCGCCGCCTACCACGTGTACAACTTCAACACCTGTTCCAGCGAGAGCTGCTGGAACTCCACCCTCGCCCCGGTCGCCGCCCAGGTGCCGTTGATCGCCGGTGAGATCGGTGAGAACACCTGCGCGCACGCGTTCGTCGACCAGGTCATGAAGTGGTTCGACGACCGGAACCTGTCCTATCTGGGCTGGACCTGGAACACCTGGGACTGCTCCTCCGGCCCGTCCCTGATCTCCGCCTACGACGGCACACCGACCGCGTACGGCACCGGGCTGCGCGACCACCTGCGCGCCCTGAACCCCTAGACACCCGGACCCCACGGACGACAGAAGGAACCCGCACTCATGAGTCGTACCAGAACCTCGCTGCTCGCCGCCCTGGCGCTGCTCACCGGGACGTCCGGGACGGCGCTGCTCGCGGCACCGGCCGGCGCCGCCACCGACGCCGTCCCCTGCACCGTGGCCTACACGGTGCAGAACCAGTGGGACACCGGCTTCACCGCCGCCGTCACCGTCACCAACAAGGGTGCGGCGAAGTCCAGTTGGTCCCTGAAGTGGACCTACGCCGGCAACCAGAAGGTCACCAACGGCTGGAACGCGCTGATCAGCCAGAGCGGTGCCGATGTCACCGCGACCAACGCGAGCTACAACGGCTCGCTGGCCAACGGCGGTTCGGTCGGCTTCGGCTTCAACGCCTCCTACAGCGGCACCGACGCCGTGCCCGGCACGTTCACCCTCGACGGCGTCACCTGCAACGTCGACGACGGCGGCGGCTCGGGCGGCGGCGGCACCGGCGGTGGCGGCTCGGGCGGCGGCACCGGCAGCCGGGTCGACAACCCCTACTCCGGGGCCAAGGTCTATGTGAACCCCGAGTGGTCGGCCAAGGCCGCCGCCGAACCGGGCGGCAGCCGCGTCTCCAACCAGCCCACCGCCGTGTGGCTCGACCGGATCGCCGCGATCAACGGCGTGAACGGCGGCATGGGCCTGCGCGACCACCTGAACGAGGCCCTGAAACAGAAGGGCTCCGGCGACCTGGTCGTCCAGCTGGTCATCTACGACCTCCCCGGACGCGACTGCGCCGCCCTCGCCTCCAACGGCGAACTCGGCCCCGACGACATCGACAAGTACCAGACCCAGTACATCGACCCGATCGCCTCGATCCTCTCCGACCCGGCCTACGCGTCCCTGAGGGTCGCCACCGTCATCGAACCCGACTCACTGCCCAACCTGGTCACCAACGCCGGTGGCACCAACACCAGCACCGACGCCTGCGTGACCATGAAGAACAACGGCAACTACGAGAAGGGCGTCTCCTACGCCCTGGACAAGCTCGGCGCCATCCCCAACGTCTACAACTACGTGGACGCCGCCCACCACGGCTGGCTCGGCTGGGACACCAACCTCGGCCCGGCGGTTCAGGAGTTCTACAAGGTCGCGACGACGAACGGCGCGAGCGTGAACGACGTGGCCGGCTTCATCGTCAACACCGCCAACTACAGTGCCACCAAGGAGCCGTACTTCAAGGTCACCGACACGGTGAACGGCACGACCGTGCGCCAGTCGAAGTGGGTGGACTGGAACCAGTACGTGGACGAGCAGTCGTACGCCCTCGCCCTGCGGGACAAGCTCGTCACGGCCGGGTTCGGCTCCGGCATCGGCATGCTGGTCGACACCTCCCGCAACGGCTGGGGCGGCACCGCCCGGCCCACCGGCTCCGGCACGCTGACCTCCGTCGACGACTACGTCAACGGCGGTCGTACCGACCGGCGCATCCACGTCGGCAACTGGTGCAACCAGAGTGGCGCCGGCCTCGGCGAACGGCCGACCGCGGCCCCGGCCGCCGGTATCGACGCCTATGTGTGGGCCAAGCCGCCGGGGGAGTCCGACGGCTCGAGCACCGCCATCGCCAACGACGAGGGCAAGGGCTTCGACCGGATGTGCGACCCGACGTACGGCGGCAACGCCCGCAACGGCAACAACCCCACGGGCGCGCTGTCGAACGCGCCGCTGGCCGGGCACTGGTTCTCCGCCCAGTTCCAGCAGCTGATGCAGAACGCGTATCCGCCGCTGCCCTGACCCGGTGACCTCCGCCGGGGTCCGGGCCTTACCGGCCCAGGCCCCGGCGGATCGCGCGCTCCACCGGCGAGTACGAGCCGTCCACCCTGCCCGGGCAGGGCACGTCCTCGACCGGGACAGGCACGGCCAGATCCTTCCTGGGACCGGAGGTGTGGCCTCCGCCATAGCCGCGGTTGGTCTGCACCTGGTGGGCTGTCGGGATGCGTCAGACCACTCCTCTCGCCGCAGCAGCCGTCGCGGTGTTCGCCCTCGTCACCGGCTGCGGCAGCGGGCAGTCGGCGTCCCGGCAGCACGAAGAGCCGGCCGGCACTGCTGATTCCCCGGCCCTGCCCGTCGACCGCTACCAACTGACCAGGACGGACAACGAAACCATCGACAGGGCACGCTGGGCCCTGGCGCGTTCCTGCATGAACGACCTGGGATTCCCCGCGCTTCGTACGCTGAGCCTGGACCCGCCTCCGGCTTGGCCGATGCCTCCGCAGCAGGCCGGAGTGCTGGTTGCCGTGAGCTTCACCGCCGACACCGACCGGTACGGCGTCAGCGACCCCAAGCAGGCGGCCGCCCACGGCTACCAGGGCGCGTACGCGGAGTGGAAGGCCAACCGGAAGACCGTCGACCGGAAGTGGACCCTGCCGCAGTACGTAGCTCTGACCGGCGAGTTCGAGTACCAGCGCAACAAGAACACCGTGCACGGGCACACCGTCCCCCCGCACGGCTGTCTCGGCCAGGCCGACCGCACCCTGTACGGCTTCCGGCCCCAGGACCGCCGCGACCCGGTGCTGGATGTGATGGGAGAAGGCATCACCGACGGCGAGCAGACGAACGAGTGGAAGGCCGTGGACCGCGCCTGGTCAGCGTGTATGAAAGCCCGCGGATACCACTACGCCAAGCCCTCCGATGCCCGCAACGACCCCAAGCGGAGCGAGAAGGAGTTCGCACAGAACCCCCACCGCGACACCCATGTTCCCTCCGAGCTGGAGAAGGCGACCGCCGTGGCGGACGCCATCTGCAAGCAGAAGACCCACTACGTGCCCACGGTCCGCGCCATCGACATTCGCGTCCAGCAACATCTGATCCAGAAAAACCAGACCGCTCTCGAAGAGGCATACCGCCAGAAGAAGGCCGCTGCCGACAAGGCCCGAGCGACCTTGGGGAACCTGCCGTGAGACGCACGCCGAGTCGGCGTGCGGCTGGAGGAGGTCGAGCTGCCTTTTGCCGCATCGGCACCGTTTTTTGCGGGACCGGCAAGGAAAGTGGCATCTCCCCGTGCACCGTCGCACTCTGGCCGCATCCGAGCGAGAGGCTGAGCGACATGGCACGCGACCACCAGGCCCACCAGGGGCACCCCACACAGCACGGCCACGGTCACACCCATGGCGGCGACGTCGACTGGGCCGCGATGGTCGAGCTGATGGAGGCGGAGGCCGAGGTGTGCGCCCCGGTGTACGCGCGCGCCCTGGCCTGGCTGGGCAAGGAAGTGACCGAGCCCGGGCTGATCGTGGACGCGGGCAGCGGGCCCGGAGTGATCGCCTGCCTGATGGCGGAGACGTTCCCCGGCGCGCGGGTGGTCGCTGCCGACGCCTCCGAACCGCTTCTGGAACGCGCCCGGGCCCGGGCCGCCCGCCAGGGCGTCGCCGACCGCTTCGACACCATCGCCGGTGAACTGCCGGAATCCCTGGCGGAGTTGGACTATCCGGCGGACCTGCTGTGGGCCAGCCGCAGCCTGCACCACCTCGGTGACCAGAGGGCCGCGCTCGCCGCGTTCGCCGCCCGGCTCGCCCCCGGCGGGACCCTTGCCATCCTGGAGGGCGGCCTGCCCAGCCGCTATCTGCCCCGCGACATCGGCTTCGGCCGCCCGGGACTGCAGGCCCGCCTCGACGCGGCCCAGGAGGACCGCTTCGCACGGATGCGCGCCGAGTTGCCCGGCGCGGTCCCCGAGACCGAGGACTGGCCCGCCCTGCTCACCGCGGCCGGACTGAAGCACACCGGCACCCGCAGCTTCCTCCTCGACATCCCCGCCCCCGTGCCGGACCGGACCCGGGCCTTCGTCGTCGGGTGGCTGACCCGCACCCGGGACATCCACGGCGACGTCATGGACGCCGAGGACCGCGCCACCCTCGACCGCCTCCTCGACCCCACCGACCCCGGTAGCCTCCACCGACGCCCCGACGTGTTCGTACTGTCGGCCCACACGGTGCACCGGGCGGTACGACCGGTGTGACCGGGCGCGGCCCGGCATGTCTCCGAATTGTCGAGTGAGGTGCCGAGCACGACCACGACTCCGGCGCCGCATGCCCGCTGGACCGCGCATCTCGGGATCGCCCCGCCCCGGCACCCCATGTGCCCGTCCTCGTACGGTCGTTGGGCCCGCAGCAGTCCACTGTCGCGGCCGGGCACCGCTACCTGCCGTCGGTGCCGTACCGCCGTACCTGCGGCGGCACTTGACTTGGAGAGTGCTCCAAGTGATGGACTCCCGGTCTCACCGACACACAGGGGGACTCACATGAACGACTCTCCGGTCGCACTCGTCACCGGGGGCGCCACCGGCATCGGCGCCGCCGTCGCCCGGCAGCTGCTGGCCGCCGGCCACCGGGTCGCCGTCACCGGCCGTACGGAGACCCGGCTGCGGGACTTCGCCGAGGGGCTCGGCAATCCCGAGGAACTGCTGACGGTCGCCGGCAACGCGGCGGCGTTCGACGACGTACAGGACGCCGTCGACCGTACGCTCAAGGCATACGGCCGACTGGACACGGTCGTTGCCAACGCCGGCTTCGCCACCCACGACACCGTCGCCGACGGGGACCCGGCCGGCTGGACCGAGATGGTGCTCACCAACGTCCTCGGTCCCGCCCTGCTCATCCGGGCCTCCGTCGAGGCGCTGAAGGAGTCGCGCGGCCGGATCGTCCTCGTCGGCAGCGTCGCCGGGTTCGTGAACACCCCGGGCAACATCTACGGCGCCACCAAGTGGGCGGTCACCGGGCTCGCCGAGAACACCCGGCGCCAGGTCACGGAGTTCGGGATCGGGGTGACGCTGGTGGCCCCCGGCCGGGTGGAGACCCCGTTCTGGGACGGGCTCGGCAGCCTGCCGCCGGGACATCTGCTGACCCCCGACCAGATCGCCGACTCGGTGGTCTGGGCGATCCGGCAGCCGGCCGGGGTCGACGTCAACACCGTGGTCGTACGCCCGCTGGGGCAGCCCAACTGACGTACTGATCCGGCTAGTTGTTGGCCAGGAACTGCTTGGCCAGCTGGTCCCCGAGAGAGACCGCGGCGCTGTGGCTCTCGATGGGGGAGACCTTGGAGTTCTTGAACAGGATGTAGGTCACGCCCGAGTCGGCGCCGCCGGTCTTCGGGTCGGGATCGATGCCGAGCGCCTTGGCGGTGGCGTACGACGCCTCGCCGATGATCTTCGTGGGGCCGGTGTCGCCGACGACGGCGTACTCCACCTTGTCGTTGTAGATGACCGCGACCACGCCGCCGCCCTTGATGCCGGCGCTGGAGTAGTTCCAGATGCTGCTGGAGCTCGGGACGACGATGTACGGGAGTGACTCCGCCTTCAGGGGCTTGCCGTCGGACTGGTGGAAGGCGGTGTCGTCCTGGTACCAGGGGTCGCGGTTCTCGTTGCAGTTGGTGGTCCGCCGGCCGTCGCAGTCGATGTCCATGTCGGCTTTCCAGAACACCGCGCCGTTCTTGCCGCACACGGGGACCGTGGCGGACGTCTCGTCGTCGGTCTTGTACTTGCCGTTCGATATCTGCGAACAGGACTTCACCTTGGCGAGCAGGTCGGCCGCACTGACCGAGCCCTCCTGGGCGGAGGCCGGAGCGGTCCGCGCCGCCGAGCCGGCGGACGCGTGCGCGGGCAGCACTCCCGCGGCGAGCAGGGCGGCCCCGGAGGCCGCGGCAAGGGTCAGGGTTCGAAGGCGCACTGTGGGCCCTTCTGTTAGGAAAGTTTCCTTACCAGGTGCCGTACACCGTGGACCCGTGTGCATGTCCTCGTCAAGCCTCCGGTTGCGAGCTCCCGAAAGCTGTGCGTATTGCGGGGATTTGAGACCTTGGCAAAACTGAAGAGGACCACTTTTCCGGATATGTCTGCCGCGTCGGTCGGCAGGGTCACCGCTCCGGGAGGCGAGGCGCATGTTCGTACGCACGGTGTACGCGACCGGCGATCCGGCGCAGCTGGGCATGGCCGTGGGGGCCCTGAACACGCGGGGGCACGACCTGCTGGAGGAACGTCCCGGCTACCGGGGCGCGGGTGTCTTCGTCGACCGCGACCTCGGCAAACTGCTCACGGTCAGCTGGTGGGAGTCCGCGGAGGCGCGCCGCAACAGCGACGAGGTGATGAGCGCCCGGCGGCTGGAGCTGCTGCAGCCCTTCGCGGGGACCGTCGCGGTCGAGAACTACGAGGCTGCCGTCTTCCACCGCGCGCACCGGCCCGTCACCGGCGGCGGGCTGCGGGTCACCCGGCTCGAGTTCGACCCGGCGGACGCGGACCTCGCCACCGACACCTTCCACGCCGGTGTGCTGCCCCGGCTGGAGGCCCTGCCCGGATTCGCCGGCGCGGCCCTCTTCCTGGACCGCGACCGGGGTCGCGGCATGGCGGGGTCCCTCTTCGCCGACCGCGTGTCGCTCACCGCGTCCCGGGCCGGGCAGGCGGCGATCCGGCGCGAGAGTGCGGCCAAGGCGCACGTGCTGGTGGTCGCCCTGGAGGAGTTCGAGGTCCTCCACGCGGACGTGCGGGGCGACTGAGCCCGCCGACGCGAGGGCACGCGGCCGACCGGGCGCCGGGGTGGGCGGGCCTGTGCGTGGGGGGTATTCCGGAACCGGCGGGGGCGGCGGGCGCCGGGTGACGCCGGCTCATGATCCGGAACGGGGCGCACACGGCCGTGCGGTTCGAGGCGGCGCGGGTCAGGTGCGTGGGGGCCGGGTGGTGTGGGGCGTGTGGCCCGGTATGGGGCGTGGCCCGTGCGGCCCGAGGCGCCGCGGGTCAGGTGCACGGCGCGCCGCGTGGCCGCCCCTGCAGCGCACACGGCCGCCCGCCCCTCCGCGCGGACGGGGCGCGCGGCCGTGGGGTGCGCGTTGGGTGTCAGCCCGTGCCCGAGGTGACGGGGGTCGGCCCGTGCCCGAGGTGACGGGGGTCGGTGGGTGTCAGCCCATGTCGAAGACGGCCGGGTCGGGGCCGAGGCGCCGGTCCTCGTTGAGGGCGCGGATCGCCGCGAGGTCCTCGTCGTCCAGGCTGAAGTCGAAGACCTCGATGTTCTCCTTGATCCGGGACGGTGTCACCGACTTCGGGATCACGATGTTGCCGAGCTGGATGTGCCAGCGCAGCACGACCTGGGCCGCGGTTCGGCCGTGCTTCCGTGCGATGGCGACGATCGCCGGCACCTCCAGCAGGCCCTTGCCCTGGCCGAGCGGCGACCAGGCCTCGGTCGCGATGCCCTGCTCGGCGTGGAACTCGCGAGCGGCCTGCTGCTGCAGATGCGGGTGCAGTTCGATCTGGTTGACCGCCGGGATGACGGAGGCCTCCGGGATCAGGCGCTCGAGGTGCTCGGGAAGGAAGTTGGACACGCCGATGGCGCGGACCCGCTTGTCGGCCAGCAGCTTCTCGAACGCCTTGTAGCTGTCGGTGGACGTGCCGCGGGCCGGCAGCGGCCAGTGGATCAGGTACAGGTCGACGTAGTCGAGACCCAGCTTCTCGAGCGACGCGTCGAAGGCGCGCAGCGTGGAGTCGTACCCCTGGTCGCTGTTCCAGAGCTTGGTGGTGACGAAGACGTCCTCGCGGGGCAGGCCGGAGGCGGCGATCGCCTTGCCGGTGCCCACTTCGTTGCCGTAGATGGCCGCGGTGTCGATGCTGCGGTACCCGGCCTCCAGCGCCGTGGCGACGGCCCGCTCGGCCTCGTCGTCCGGCACCTGCCACACGCCGTAGCCCAGCTGGGGCATCTCGACGCCGTTGTTGAGGATGATCGGGGGGACCTTGCTGCTCACGAGCCTCTTGATCCTTCGGTTGTCGACAGGTGGTACTCCTATCGTCAACGATCACGCGCCGCCATGCATTCCTGACGGCGACATTGGCCTCTACTGACCGGTCAGTCAGTGCCGGGAGCGGAGATTGGCCGGAAACGCATCCGACGTTTTCGGTCCGGACCATTGACCGGAGCTCTCCGCCCCGCAACTCTGTATCGCGCCACCGGACGTGTCACTGAACCCGGTGCATACATGTGAACCGGCCCTGACCAGGCCGCGTCTTCCCTCCGGCTCCCTTCTGAGACTCCCCACCCTCAGGAAAGCGAGTACGCACACATGAGCGAGAGTCCTTCCCTGCCTGCCCTGACGCACCGCTCCGCCCTGAATACATCGGATGAAAAGCTCTGGAAAAGCCCGGATTACCACATCGTGGAGACCGCGCTGGAGGTGACCGCGTACGCGCTCGCCGACCGCCGTCCGCCCCAGCCGCCCCCGGCCGCATGACCGCGGCACCACCCGAACCCGACGGCCGCGCCGCCTGGCCGGCCGCCGAGTTCACCGAGCGGCTGCGCGCGGTCACCGCGACGCGCTACCACGACCGGCACCCCTTCAACCAGCGGATGCACCGCGGCGAACTGACCCCCGCCGAACTGCGCCGCTGGATCGCCGCCCGCTTCCACTACCAGCGGCACATCCCCGTCAAGGACGCGCTGATCCTCGCGAAGCTCGACCGGCCCGAGCAGCGCCGCGCCTGGCTGCGCCGCATCCACGACCAGGACGGTACCGACGCTGACTCCCCGGCGGGCGGCGGTATCGAGCGCTGGCTGCGGCTCGGCGAGGCGGCCGGCCTGGCCCGCGAGGAGCTGTGGGACACCTCCCGGGTCCCGCCCGGGGTGCGGTTCGCGGTGGAGGGGTACGTCACCTTCTGCCGGCGCAGCCCGCTGCTGGACGCCGTCGCGGCCTCCCTGACCGAGCTGTCCGCCCCGGACCTGATGCGCACCCGCATCGCCGCCTTCGAACGCCACTACCCGTGGATCGACGCGGCGGGCCTCGCCTACTTCCGCACCCGTGTCACCCAGGGCGCCCGGGACGCCGAGCAGGCGCTCGCCCTGGTCCTCGCCCGGGCCCGCACCCGCGAGGAGCAGCAACGGGCCGTCGCGGCCCTGGAGTTCAAGTGCGAGGTGCTGTGGGCCCTGCTCGACGCGGTGGACCGGAGCGACCCATGACAACGGCCTCGCCCGCCTCGCCCGCCACGTCATGGCGCCCCGTCCTCGCCCGCGGTGTGGTGCTGCGGCACGACCCGGTACGGGACGCCGACCTGTTGCTGCTGCCGGAGCGGGTGGTGGTGCTCGACGGCAGTGCGGGCTGTGTGCTCCGGCTGTGCGACGGCGTCCGGGACGTGGCCGCCGTCGTCGCCCAGCTGGCCGTACGCCACCCCGCCGCGCCCGTCGCCGCCGAAGTCCCCGAGTTCCTGAACCGGTTACGGAAGGAGGGCTGGCTGAGATGACCGCACCTCCCGCACCTCCCGCACCTCCCTGGGCCCTGCTCGCCGAGCTCACCCACGCCTGCCCGCTGCGCTGCGGATACTGCTCCAACCCCGTAGAACTGGTCGGCCGGTCAGGGGAACTGTCCACGGAGCAGTGGTCGGAGGTCTTCCGGCAGGCGGGCGCGCTCGGTGTCGTCCACACCCATCTGTCCGGCGGCGAGCCGCTGCTGCGGCGCGACCTGCCCGACCTGGTGGCCGCCGCCGACGGCGCGGGCCTCTACACCCAGCTCGTCACCAGCGGGGTGGGCCTCGGTGAGCGGCGGCTGGCCGAGCTGACCGAGGCCGGGCTGCGCAGTGTGCAACTGTCGGTGCAGCACGCGGACCGCGCCGCCGCCGAACGGATCGCGGGAGCACGGTCGTTCACCGCGAAGGAACGCGCCGCTCGGCTGATCCGCGAGGCCGGACTGCCCTTGGGGCTGAACGCCGTCCTGCACCGCGGCAACCTGGACGACCTCGACGGCCTCATCCGGCTCGCGCTCGACTGGGGTGCCGACCGGATCGAGCTGGCGAACACCCAGTACCACGGCTGGGCGGCCCGCAACCGCGCCGCGTTGCTGCCCACACCCACCCAGGTCGAGTGCGCCCGTGCCCGAGTGGCCCACTGGCGTGAACGCCTCGGAAACACACTGGAGTTGGTGTGGGTGGCCCCTGACCTGCTGGACGCCACCGCGAAACCCTGCATGGGCGGCTGGGGCGCCGTCTCGCTCACCGTCGCCCCGGACGGCACCGTGCTGCCGTGCCCCGCGGCCGGCACCCTGCCCGGTCTGGACCCGCCGAACGTGACGCACCGCGAACTGGCCTGGATCTGGCGGGAGTCGAGGGCCTTCAACGCCTTCCGGGGCGAGTCCTGGATGTCCGGACCGTGCCACGGCTGCGCCCTGCGCACCGTCGACCACGGCGGCTGCCGCTGCCAGGCATACGCCCTGACCGGCGACGCCACCCGCACCGACCCCGCCTGCCGGTACGCCCCGGACCGCCCTCTGGTCGACGCGGCGGTGCACGGTGCCGTCGGCGCCGTTCGTCCACCCGTGTACGTCCACCGAGGGGAAGGCCGTTGAGATGCCGACGTTCGCGGGCCGGGCTGTCCGGCGACGTCCCACGCACCACCATCCCCGCCTGCCGGTACGCCCCGGACCGCCCTCTGGTCGACGTCCTGGTCCGTGGCACCACTGACCCCGCTGATCCATCCGCCAACGCCTACCGAGGAGGAGGGCCATGAGACGCCGACGTCTGCGGGCCGCGCTGACCGCGGCGACGCTCGCCACCGCCACCCTGGTCGCGCTGCCTGCCGCCGTACCGCCGGCGAGCGCCGCCCCGGCCCCCGCGCCCCGCCCCGCCGCCGCCCGCGACTGGTCGACGGCCGTCGTGGACTCCACCATGGCGCGCTACACGCCGGCCACCATCGGCGGCTGGTCGTACCCCGTGGGCCTGTACCTCTACGGCCAGTACCTCGTCTACCGGCGCACCCACGATCCTCGCCTGCTCGCCTACATCAAGGCCTACGCCGACCGGTTCGTGCACGGTGACGGCACGATCGACCAGTCCTTCAACAGCCTCGACAGCATGCAGGCGGGCCGGCTGCTGGTGATCCTGCACCACGAAACCGGCCAGGACCGATACCGCAAGGCCGCGCGGAAGATCCGCGACCGCCTGAACAGCTATCCGCGCACCTCCGACGGCGGCTTCTGGCACGCCGACACCAGCAGCCGGGCCCACCAACTGTGGGCGGACGGCGCCTACATGGTGAACCCGTTCCTGGTCGAGTACGGCAAAGAGTTCGGTGACGGCGCCTACGCGAACGACGAAGCCGCCAAGCAGTTGGCCGTCTACGGCGGTCACCTCCAGGTGGCGAACGGCCTGTTGCGGCACGCCTACGACGAGTCCAGGTCGGCGAGCTGGGCCGACCCGGCCAGCGGACTCGCCCCGGAGCACTGGTGCCGTGCCGTCGGCTGGTACGCCATGGCGCTGGTGAACGTCCTCGACGCGATCCCCGCCGACCAGCCTCGGCGTCCCCAACTGCTGGGCGTCTTAACTACGTTGGCCTCGGCGCTGGAGAAGTACCAGGACCCGGCGTCCGGGCGCTGGTTCCAGGTGCTGGACAAGGGCTCCCGGCCGGACGACTGGACCGAGACCTCCTGCTCCAGCATGTTCGCCTACGCCCTCTCCCGCGGCGTCCGGCAGGGCTATCTGGACCCGCGCTTCAACGCGGTCGCCCGGCGCGGCTACCAGGGCGTGCTGGCCCGGCTGTCGGTCGGCGCGGACGGCCGTACGAACCTGGCCGACATCTCCGTGGGCACCAACGTCGGCGACTACGCGTACTACGTCGGCCGCACCCGGGCCACCAACGACTTCCACGGGCTCGGGGCCTTCCTGATCATGAACGAGCAACTGCGAGGTGATTCAGTGTCATGAGCACGTCCAGAAGGGCTGTGCTGGGCGCCGCGCTCGGCGGTGCCGTGGCAGCAGCGACCGGCCTGCCCGCCACCGAGGCGCACGCCGCCTCCTGGCAGCTGAAGTGGTCGCCGTCGGCACGCAGTGACGGGCTCGGCGCCTTCGAGACCGTCGAGGACGACCGCGCGCACTCCCACCCGGCGGGCCATCCGCACATCTTCGCCACCGGCGACAACTGGCGCTTCAACATGCACACGGTCGACCGGGACACCTCGACCGACCGCCAGCGCCAGGAGGTCACCGGGCTGCGCACCGGCGCCGGCAGCTATCTGAAGTGGACCGAGGGCCAGACCTGGCGGCTGACGTACTCGATGTACATCCCCAGCACCCTCAAGGCGACGACCACCTTCACCCACATCATGCAGATGAAGCAGCCCGGCGCCGGCACCTCGCCGATCGTCGTGCAGTCGCTGCGGCGCCTGAACGGTGTCCAGACCATCGAACTGCGGCTCGCGATCGACGACGTCCTCGTCGGCCGTACGAACCTCGACCCGCTGCACGACAAGTGGACCGACGTCGACTTCCAGATCAAGGTCGGCAACGGTTCGGCCGGTTCCGTCCGCTGGATCCTCAAGAGCGGTTCCACCACCGTCGTCGACAAGTCCAGGTCCGGTGTCGACACCTTCCTCGCCGACCGGGTGCGCCCCAAGTGGGGCATCTACCGCTCCCTCGGCGACACTTCCGGATCCCTGCAGGACACCTACCTGCTGCTCACCAACCTCCGCGGCTACCAACTCGCCTAGAGGAGCGGTCTTCGTGAAACCCGCCATCGCCGACCCGAGACGGGCGGCGGCGATCGTGCTGTGCGTCCTCGCCGTCGTCCTCGGCCTCACCCACCCCGCCGCCTTCGCGGCCCCGCACCCTGCCACGCCTCGCCCGGCAACCGTTTACGACGTGCGCGACTACGGCGCCAAGGGCGACGGCTCGACCAACGACACCCCCGCCATCGACAGGGCCGTCACCGCGGCCAACGCGGCGGGCGGCGGCACCGTCCGCCTCCCGGCCGGCACCTACAAGTCCAAGAACACCATCCACATGAAGAGCCATGTGACGCTCCAGGTCGACAAGGGCGCCACCCTCCAGGGCTCCTCCGCCGGCACCTACGACCCGCCCGAGTCCAACCCGAACGACAAGTACCAGGACTACGGGCACAGCCACTTCCACGACGCGATGATCTACGGCGACCGGCTGACCGACATCGGTTTCACCGGCGGCGGGGTCATCGACGGCGCCGGCAACCTGATCACCGGCAACCCCAAGCCCGGGCAGGCCGACAAGATCCTCGCGCTGACCCGCTGCGACGGGCTCCGGCTCGGCGACGGTCTCACGCTGCGCCGCGGCGGCCACTTCGCCGCCCTGATCAACGGCTGCACGAATGTCGTCTCCGACCACCTGACCATCGACACCGCGAGCGACCGCGACGGCTGGAACGTCATCTCCACGACCGACGTCACGATCACCAACGCGCACATCGCGGCCAACGACGACGCCCTGGTCTTCAAGAGCGACTACGCCCTCGGCGCCAAGCTCCCCAACGGCCATGTGCGCGTGAGCGATTCGGTACTGTCGGCGCGCTGCTGCAACGCCCTGATGTTCGGCTCCGAGACCTGCGGCGACTTCTCCGACTACCAGTTCGAGAAGATCCGTATCGAAGGCGCCGACAAGTCCGGGCTCGGCATGGTCTCCATGGACGGCGCGAAGATCTCCGACGTCCACTACCGCGACATCACCATGACCGACGTGCACTCGCCGATCATGCAGAAGATCGGCACCCGTAGGCGATGCGGAAACAGTCCCGGCGTCGGCTCGATCAGCAACATCACCTACGACAACATCACGGCCACCGGCAACAGCCCGTCCTTCAGCCCGACCCTGTGGGGCGAGGACGGTCACCGCATCAGCGACGTCACCTTCAGCCATGTCAACCTCACCGTCCCCGGCGGCAACGGCACCATGGCCACCGGTGTGCCGAGCAACGACCCCAAGGACTACAACCCCAAGAGCATCGGGACCCGGCCGGCGTACGGCTGGTACCTGCACGACGCCGACGGCGTCACCTTCACCGACAGCTCCGTGAAGTTCGCGGCGGACGACGGCCGCCCCGCCTTCATCGCCAACGCGGCGAGCGGCATCCGGTTGACCCGGTTCACAGCGCAGAAGGGCGGCAACTCACCTCACGACCTCGGTTTCCAGTCCGTCACCGGCTACTGCGTCAGCGACAGCCACACCACCAACGGCGGCGCCCTGCGCGTGTCCGCGAGCGGATCCAGCCAGAACTGCGCGGCACCGGTACGCCCCGGCGACGTCGAGAACCCCCGCCAGGCCTTCCTCCGCGCCTCCGTCGGCGGCCTCTTCCTGCACTGGGGCCTGCGCACCACCCCCGCGCACACCAGCTGCACCGCCTGGGAGAAGGACGTAACCAGCGGCGGCTGGACGCCGGACTACTGGGTGAACGAGGCGCGGAAACTGCACACGCAGTACATCGTGCTCGCGACCTTCCACAGCCGACTCGGCTACGCCCGCCCGTGGCCGTCGAAGATCCCCGGTTCCTGCTCCACCAAGCGTGACTTCCTCGGTGAGCTGATCAACGCCGCGAAGGCCAAGGGCATGAAGGTCATCCTCTACATGACCGACGACCCCCAGTGGCACGACGAGGGCGGCCACGAGTGGCTCGACTCGGCCGCCTACTCCGCCTACAAGGGCAAGAACGTCGACCTGACCACCCGCGACGGCTTCGGGCAGTTCTCGTACGACAACTTCTTCGAGGTCATGGACCGCTACCCCGACCTCGGCGGCTTCTGGATCGACAACGACAACGCGTACTGGGAGAGCCACAACCTCTACGCGCAGATCTATCAGAAGCGCCCGAACTACACGCTCAGCAACAACAACGAAGACACGCCGATCATGGACATGATCAGCAATGAGCAGAAGGCGGGGATGACGCCCGCCTACGACTACCCGCAGGCGATCTACACTGCCCAACCCCGCCTGACCGAGGCCGACTTCAAGCTGCCGTCGACCGGCGCCTGGTGGTACGACGGCTCGAACCCCACCGTCGACAAGATGCTCACCCTCGGTCGGCTGATCACCAACGCCGGCTCCTCGGTGAAGGCGCTCATGGCGGAGACCGCCCAGGTCAACGGGAAGTTCCCGGCGAACCAGGCCGACTTCAACAACTTCGCGAACTCCTACCTCGACAAGATCTGGGAGTCCCTGCACGGCACCGAGGGCGGCGGCTACATGTACGGCGGCCTCAAGCCCGGCTTCTGGAACGACGGCGCCCACGGCGTCACCACCGTCGCCAAGGACGACCCGAACCGGCAGTACATCCACGTCCTGACCCCGCCGAGCACCGGTACCCTGCGCATCCGCGACAACGGTTACCGCATCACCTCGGTCACCAACCTCCGCACGGGAGCGCCGGTTTCGTGGTCGCAGTCCGGCGGCGTGCTCACCCTCACCGGTCTCGGCGGCTGGGACCCGTACGACACCGTCTTCAAGGTGATCACCGCGGGGCGCCAGGGCATCGCGACCGGCGTCAAGGTCACCGCGAGCACGGCCGCGAGCGGCCACTCCGGCTCCGCCGCCGGCGACGGCGACCACCTCACCTACTGGGACAACGACAAGACGCTCCCGGTCAGCCTCACCTTCGACCTCGGCACGGCGCAGAAGGCGCAGTACCTCGGGCTGAACCAGCGCGAGGACTCCGTCGCCTACGCCCGCTCCGCCACCGAACAGTCCGCGCGCATCAAGGCCTACAGGGTCTACCTCAGCGACGACGGCAAGAACTGGGGCAGCCCGGTGAAGACCGGACAACTTCCGAGCGCCCGTGGCATCCAGGGCATCGACCTGCCCGGCACCACGGCCCGCTATGTCCGCCTCGAGGTCGACACCACCTGGGCCGCCTCCACCGACACCACCCGCTACCAGCGGCTGCGGATCGACGAGGCCTGGATCGGCACCTCCTACGCCACACCCGCCCCGAAGGGACGTCCATGACCCGCCTAAGAACCCTCACGACGGCGGCGGCCGGGCTGCTCGTCGTCGCCGTGCCCCTCACCGGCGCCGCCCACCCCGCGGCCGCGTCCGACAACGGCCAGTCCCTGCGGCCCGCCATGGGCTGGAGCAGCTGGAGTTTCGTACGCCGGCAGCCCACTGAGGCGAAGATCGAGGCCCAGGCCGACGCGCTGGTGTCGAGCGGCCTGAAGGACCACGGTTTCGTCCAGGTCGACCTCGACGACTTCTGGCAGAAATGCGATGCAAACGGTTTCACGGTCGACTCCCACGGCCGCTGGGCCGTGGACACCGCCAAGTTTCCCGACGGCATCGAGGCCCTCGCCGATCACGTCCACGCCGAGGGCCTGAAGTTCGGCTTCTACGTCACCCCCGGCATCGCGAAGAACGCCGTCCTGAAGAACACCCCGATCGAGGGCACGCCGTACCACGCGAAGGACATCGCGGACACCTCGAAGACGGAGAAGAACTACAACTGCAGGAACATGTACGCCATCGACTACTCCCGGCCCGGCGCCCAGGAGTTCGTCAACTCGTGGGCCAGGCAGTTCGCTTCATGGGGAGTCGACTACCTGAAGATCGACGGCGTGGGCAGCCAGGACATCCCCGACGTCCAGGCCTGGGACAAGGCCCTGCGGGCCACCGGCCGGCCCATCACCTTCGCCCTGTCCAACAACCTCCCCCTCGACCACGCCACCACCTGGCGCGAGCTCGCCAACAGCTGGCGCACCCAGGGTGACGTCGAGTGCTACTGCGGTCCGGGCCCCAACGGAAGCGGCTACCCGCTCACGAACTGGTCCCACGTCTCCACCCGCTTCGACTCGGCCGCCGCCTGGCAGCCGTACGCCGGGCCCGGCGGGTGGAACGACCTGGACTCCCTGGAGATCGGCAACGGCGACCGGGCGGGACTCACCGCCGACCAGCGCCGCTCCCAGTTCACGCTCTGGACGATGGCGGCGGCACCGCTGCTGCTGGGCACCGACCTGACCCACCTCGACCCGGTCGACAAGGCGATGCTCACCAACGACCGGCTGATCGGCGTGGACCAGGACGGGGCCGCGGCGAAGCGGATCGTGAACAGCGGGGGCAAGCAGGTCTGGAGCAAGCGGGAGAGCAACGGCGACTACGTGGTGGCCCTGTTCAACACCGGAACCTCCGGCAGCGCCACGGTCACCGTGAACTGGTCCCAGGTCGGTTTCACCGGCTCCGGTGACGTCACCGACCTGTGGTCCGGTTCCCACAAGGGCACGGTCACCGGCTCCTACAGCGCGACCCTCCGCCCCGGCGAGACCCGGCTCGTCAAGGTCAGGCCCACCGCCGCCGCGAAGTCACTCGCGGCGTCCCCCGGCATGGCCGTCGCCCCCTACGAGTACCTGGGCTGGGGCGATCCGCCGGACCCGACCGAGGTGATGTCGGCGACCGGCGCCAAGTGGTTCACCCTCGCCTTCGTCCTGTCCGACGGCATCTGCAACCCCAAGTGGGACGGCACCCGGCCGCTGACCGGCGGCGGCGACCAGTCGGCGATCAACCGCATACGGTCCGCGGGCGGCGATGTGATCGTCTCCGTCGGCGGCTGGAGCGGCGCCAAGCTGGGGGAGAAGTGCTCCAGTGCCTCCGCACTGGCCGGCGCCTACCAGAAGGTGATCAACGCCTACGGGCTGAAGGCGCTCGACATCGACATCGAGAACACCGAGTGGTCGAACGCCACCGTCCGCCAGCGTGTCGTGGACGCCCTGACGACCGTGAAGGCGAACAACCCCGGTCTGAAGACGGTCATCACCTTCGGCACCGCCACCAGCGGCCCCGACGCCACCGGCGTCGACATGATCAAGCGCGCGGCAAGGTCCGGCCTGGCCAACGACGTCTGGTGCGTCATGCCGTTCGACTTCGGCGGCGGCACCGCGAACATGGGCACCCTCACCACGCAGGCCGTGGAGGGCCTCAAGGCCCGGGTCAAGGCCGCCTACGGCTACGAGGACGCCACCGCCTACGCCCACATCGGCCTGTCGTCCATGAACGGAAAGACCGACGACTCCGGTGAGCGCGTCCGCGTCGCCGACTTCCGGACCATGCTCGCCTACGCCCGGCAGCACCACATCGCGCGCCTCACCTACTGGTCCGCCAACCGCGACCGCCCCTGCGGCCCCGGCACCGACGGCGACTCCTGCAGCGGCGTGTCGCAGCAGCCGTACGACTACCTCAAGGTCTTCACCCAGTACACGGGCTGAGGGAAAACAAGGGGAAACACCCATGCATCTCAAGAGAGTTCTGCCGTACGGCCTGGCCGCGGCCCTCGCGCTGCCCCTGGCCGGCCTCAGTCAGGGCACCGCCCTCGCGGCGACCGACTACCAGGCCGAGGACGCCCTGATCTCCCAGGGCACCGTCGCCGGCAACCACACCGGCTTCACGGGCACCGGTTTCGTCGACTACACCAACGTCAAGGGCTCCTACGTGGAGTTCACGGTCAGCGCGGCCTCCGCCGGGCCCGCGTCGGTCACCCTGCGGTACGCCAACGGCACCACGGCCGACCGGCCGATGGACCTCTCCGTCAACGGCACCGTCGTCGCGCCCGCCGTCTCCTTCCCGGCCACGGCGGACTGGAACACCTGGGCCGCCAAGTCCGTCAACGTCACCCTGAAGGCGGGCAGCAACAAGATCCGGGCGACCGCCACCTCGGCGAACGGCGGCCCCAACCTCGACCGCATGAGCCTCGGCACGCCGACCGACACCCAGGCCCCCACCCGCCCCGGGCAGCCCTCCTGCTCGGACATCGGCGAGGACCGTCTGACCCTGTCCTGGGGCGCGTCGACCGACGACGTGGGCGTCGCGGCGTACGACCTCTACGAACACGGCAACAAGATCGGCGAGGCGCCGGGCAGCGCGACGTCGAAGACACTGACCGGGCTCGCCCCGAACACCACCTACGACCTCACGGTCATCGCCCGTGACGCGGCCGGCAACACCTCGCCCGCCAGCCCGGTCGTCGACTGCACCACCAAGCCCAGCTCCGACACCACACCGCCGACCGCGCCCGGCACCCTGCACACGGCAAACGTCACGTCGAACACGGTCGACCTCACCTGGGGCGCCTCGACCGACGACCACGCGGTCACCGCCTACGACGTGCGCAGCGACACCACCGTCTACAAGACCGTGACCAGCGGCACGTCCACCACGCTCACCGGGCTCGCCTGCGACAGCCCGTACAGCCTGAACGTCGTCGCCCGGGACGCCGCCGGCAACGTCTCCGCGCCGAGCAACACGGTCTCCTTCACCACCAAGGCCTGCGCCACCGACGGCGGTGTCCCGTCCTCCATCGCCACCCTCTCCACCGGCTGGACCATCCCCTGGGGCACCTACTGGATGCCCGACGGCCAGTCCGCCCTGGTCACCGAGCGGGACGACTTCCGGGTGTGGAAGCTGACCAGGAGCGGCACGAAGACACAGGTGGGCACGGTTCCCAACGCGGTCACCACCAACGGCGAGGGCGGTCTGCTCGGCGTCGCCGTCGACCCCAAGTGGGAGACCAACCACTACGTCTACTTCATGCACACCGCCGCCGAGGGCAACCGGGTCGTCCGCATGACCTACGACGGCACGACACTCAGCGACTACAAGGTGCTGCTGCAGGGCATCAAGAAGAACCGCTACCACAACGGCGGCCGCCTCGCCTTCGGCCCCGACGGCTACCTGTACGTCTCCACCGGCGAGGCCCAGCAGCCCGACATCGCGCAGGACAAGAACTCCCTCAACGGCAAGATCCTGCGCATGACCACCGACGGCAGGCCGGCCCCCGGCAACCCCTTCGGCAACTACGTCTACTCCTACGGCCACCGCAACCCGCAGGGCCTCGCCTTCGACCGCAACGGGCGGCTCTGGGAGGCCGAGTTCGGCAACAGCTCCAAGGACGAACTCAACCTCATCAAGCCCGGCGCCAACTACGGCTGGCCCACCTGCGAGGGCACCTGCAACGTCGCGGGCATGACCAACCCCAAGGCCACCTGGAACGTCTCCGAGGCTTCGCCGAGCGGCATCGCCATCGTCCGCAACGTGATCTACATGGCGTCCCTGCGCGGCGAACGTCTGTGGCGCATCCCCGTCAACGGCGACACCGAGAGCGTCGGCACACCGAGCGCGTACTACGTCGGCACCTACGGCCGGCTACGCACCGTCACCAAGGTGCCGGGCGCCGACCAGCTGTGGCTGTCCACCACCAACTGCGACAACAACGGAGGTGCCGCCGACGGGTCCGACAAGATCTTCAAGCTGACGATCAGTTGACGGAGTATCAGGTCAGCCGGATCCGTCAACTCCGGTAGAGGGCCTCGACCTCGTTGCCGTACGCCTTCTCGATCGCCTTCCGCTTCAGCTTCAGCGAGGGCGTGAGCAGGCCGTGTTCCTCGGTGAACGGCTGCGCGAGTATGCGGAAGGTGCGGATCGACTCGGCCTGGGAGACGAGGGTGTTGGCGGCGACCACCGCCCGCCGCACCTCCGTCTCCAGGTCCGGGTCGCGCACCAGCTCGACCGGGGTCATCCTCGGCTTTCCGCGCATCTGCAGCCAGTGCTCGACGGCCTCCTGGTCGAGGGTGACCAGGGCGGCGATGTAGGGGCGGTCGTTGCCGACGACGATGCACTGGTTGACCAGCGGATGCTCCCGGACCCGCTCCTCCAGCACACCGGGGGAGACGCTCTTGCCGCCGGAGGTCACCAGGATCTCCTTCTTGCGGCCGGTGATGGTCAGGTAGCCGTCCTCGTCCAGCGAACCGAGGTCGCCGGTGGCCAGCCAGCCGTCGTGCAGGGTCTCGTCGCTGGCCTTCGGATTGTTGAGATATCCCTGGAAGACGTTCCCCCCGTACAGCCAGATCTCCCCGTCGTCGCCGATGTGCACGGTCACCCCGGGGATGGCCTGGCCGACGGTGCCGTAACGGGTGCGTTCGGGCGGGTTGGCGGTCGCCGCGGCCGTCGACTCGGTCAGGCCGTAGCCCTCGTAGATCTGCACGCCGGCGCCGGCGAAGAACAGGCCCAGCCGGCGGTCCATCGCCGAACCGCCGGACATGGCGTTGCGGATCCGGCCGCCCATCGCCGCGCGGACCTTGGAGTAGACGACCTTCTCGAAGAACTGGTGCTGCATGCGCAGCCCCGCCGACGGGCCGGGCCCGGTGCCCCACGCCTTGGCCTCCACGGCCTCCGCGTACTTCACCGCGACGTCGACCGCCTTCTCGAACGGCCCGGACTTGCCGTCCTTCTCCGCCTTCCGGCGGGCCGCGTTGAACACCTTCTCGAAGATGTACGGCACCGCCAGGATGAACGTCGGCTTGAACGCCTGCAGGTCGGGCAGCAGGGCGGCGGCGTTCAGCTGCGGCTGGTGCCCGAAGCGGACCCGGCCGCGGATCGCGGCGACCTCCACCATGCGCCCGAAGACGTGCGCGAGCGGCAGGAACAGCAGGGTGGAGGCCTCGTCGTCCTTCTTGGTGTGGAACACCGGCGCCCACCGCTGGATCATCGTGTCCGCCTCGTACATGAAGTTGGCGTGCGAGAGGACACAGCCCTTGGGGCGGCCGGTGGTGCCCGAGGTGTAGATGATGGTGGCGACCGAGTCCGGGGTGACCGCCTGCCGGTGCCGGTGGACCAGGTCGTCGTCCAGGTGCGCCCCGGCGTCGTACAGCTCCTGCACACAGCCGGAGTCCAGCTGCCACAGCTGGCGCAGCTGCGGGAGGCGGTCGATGACGGTGGCGATGGTCATCGCGTGGTCCTCGTGCTCCACGATCGCCGCGGACACCTCGGCGTCGTACAGCATCCAGAAGCACTGCTCGGCCGAGGAGGTGGGGTAGATGGGCACCACCTGGGCGCCGATCGACCACAGGGCGAAGTCGAACAGGGTCCACTCGTAGCGGGTGCGGGACATGATGGCGACGCGGTCGCCGAAGCGGATGCCGCGCGCGAGGAGGCCCTTGGCGAGGGCCATGACCTCGTCGCGGAACTCGGCGGACGTCACCTCCCGCCACTGCCCGGAGGCGTCCTTGCGTCCGAGAGCGACGTGTGCCGGGTCCGTCCGGGCATGCTCGAAGACCGCGTCGGCCAGACCGCCCACCGGCGGTGCCGACGTGAGCGGCGGGTTGGTGAACTCGCGCAAACCTCGCTCCCCGATCCTCGCTGCATGGTCACGCCCGTGATGCTCGGCACAGCGCGGTGAAAGCTACCCCACGCCGTCACCGGACGGGAGGGGGGCGGAAACCGAGCAAACCTCACGTTTCCCCCGGGAGGTGACCGGAAAATGCCCGCACATGGGGAAGGGCCGGACACAGTACTGACGGGTCAGTAAGTTTCGGTGCCGTAATCTCCACCGAATCTGTACGCGGCGATTACGGCGCACACCGTACCGATCGTCGCATACCCGGCACCATCGGGACCGGGTGGCGTACGCCGCGAGAGCGGCCCCGGAGCATCTCCCCGGGAACCGCCCTCGCCGCCGCGCCTCGCGGTCAGCGGTGCGCCGACACCGCCTTCGCCGCCTCCGTCTGCTGCGCGTCCGCCCAGGACCCTTCCGCTGGGCGGGCCGGTCCGCCCGCACGAGCAGCGGCACCAGTACGCCCCCGACCGTGCCCGCGAGCCCCGCCACCACCTCCTCGTGGTCCGCGTCGGTCCCCGGAACGGCCCGGCTCCACGCCCACCTCGGCGCTCCCCTCGGGCAGCTGGAGGGAGCGCAGCACGTGGAGGCCACGCTGTTCCTGCGCCGGGTCGAGCAGCTGCCGTACCCGGTGCCCCGCTGGCGTCCTCAGCCGCCCCGCCGCCGCAGCCGCTCCCCGCCTGCTAGGACGGCCGTGGCCAGCGCGTTCGCTGCTTCCTCTGCCGTGCCCCGGCGTCGGCCGTGGGCGAGGACGAAGTCGACCTTGCCGAGGTCGGGCAGGCCGGTGCGGTCCGGCAGGCGGACGAGGCCGGGCGGAATCAGGTGCCGGGAGTGGGCCATCACGCCGAGCCCGGCGCGCGCCGCCGCGAGCAGCCCGTTGAGGCTGCCGCTGGTACACACGATCCGCCAGGCGCGGCCCTCCCGCTCCAGCGCCTCCAGTGCGCGGGCCCGGGTGATGCCGGGCGGGGGATACACGATCAGCGGGACGGGCCGGTCCGCGTCCAGGCGCAGCCGCTCGGCGCCGATCCACACCAGGTCGTCGCGCCAGACCAGGTCGCCGCGCGGATCCTCCGGGCGCCGCTTGGCGAGGACCAGGTCCAGCTTCCCGGCGGCCAGCTGCTCGTGCAGGGTGCCGGACAGTTCCACGGTCAGCTCCAGGTCGACTTCCGGATGGTCGTAGCGGAAGCCCTCCAGGATCTCCGGCAGCCGGGTGAGCACGAAGTCCTCGGACGCCCCGAACCGCAGCCGGCCGCGTACCCGGGTGCCGGTGAAGAACGCCGTCGCCTGTTCGTGGACGCGCAGGATCCGGCGGGCGAAGCCCAGCATCGCCTCGCCGTCCTCGGTGAGCTCCACCGAGTGGGTGTCCCGGGCGAACAGCTGCCGCCCGGTCGCGTCCTCCAGCCGGCGCACGTGCTGGCTCACCGTGGACTGGCGCAGCCCCAGCCGGCGCGCGGCCTGCGTGAAGCTCAGCGTCTGGGCGACCGCGAGAAAGGTGCGCAGGTGCGTCGGGTCGTACACGGTACAAGGCTATCGCGATCTGTGATGACAGTCAGAGCGGTGACCGGGATTCCCGATCGGCGCTCCGAGGGGGAAGATGAACGGGGGCCCTGCGGGGCCGCACCGGAACGAAAGCAAGAGAGCAATCGGAGCACCGTGAAACGCCTGCGCTGGCCGAGCTGGATGCCGATCGACCCCTACATCGTCCTGCTGCTCGGGACCGTGGGTCTCGCCGCGCTGCTGCCGGCCAGGGGCACCGCCTCCGACGTGGCCTCGGGCGCGTCGACGGCCGCGATCGCCTTCCTCTTCTTCCTCTACGGCGCCCGGCTCTCCACCCGGGAGGCGCTGGACGGGCTGCGTCACTGGCGCCTCCACGTCACCGTGCTGGTCTGCACGTTCGTCCTCTTCCCGGTGTTCGGGCTGGCGGCGCGCGCTCTGGTGCCGGTGCTGCTGACCCAGCCGCTCTACCAGGGGCTGCTGTTCCTGACGCTGGTGCCGTCCACGATCCAGTCGTCCATCGCGTTCACCTCGATCGCCCGCGGCAACGTGCCCGCGGCGATCTGCGCGGGCTCCTTCTCCTCCCTCATCGGCATCGTCCTCACCCCGCTGCTCGCCGCCGCGGTGCTCGGCAACAGCGGCGGGGGGTTCTCCGCCGACTCACTGGTCAAGATCGTGCTCCAGCTGCTGGTGCCGTTCCTCGCCGGGCAGGTGCTGCGCCGCTGGATCGGAGGCTTCGTCGCCCGGCACAAGAAGGTCCTCGGGCTGGTCGACCGGGGCTCGATCCTGCTGGTCGTCTACACCGCCTTCAGCGAGGGCATGACCCGGGGCATCTGGCACCAGGTCAGCCCCGCCCGGCTCGGCGGGCTGCTCGCCGTCGAGGCCGCCCTGCTCGCCGTGATGCTCCTGCTGACCTGGTTCGGCGGCAGGGCGCTCGGCTTCGGCCGGGAGGACCGGATCGCCATCCAGTTCGCCGGCTCGAAGAAGTCCCTCGCCTCCGGGCTGCCCATGGCCAGTGTCCTCTTCGGCGCCCACGCCTCCCTCGCCGTGCTGCCGCTGATGCTCTTCCACCAGATGCAGCTGATGGTGTGCGCGGTCATCGCCAAGCGCCGGGCCCGGGACCCGGAGGAGGTCCCGGGCAGCGCCGGAGAGTCAGCCGCTCACCCGGTCCAGGGGCAGCCACAGGACCGTGTCCTTCGGTGACCTGAGCGCCTTCGCGTCCGACAGTTCCTCGTCGCTCAGGGCCCGGTCCCAGACGTGCACCTCGTCGATGGCGCCGGTGAAGAAGGCCCGGCTGTCCATGCGCTGACCGATGTGCACGCCGAAGGGGGAGTTACGGCTGACCGACCCCGGTATGTCGGCGACGGAGGCCTCCGTACCGTCCACGAACAGCGACAGCCGCCCCCCGCCCCGGCGCAGCACCAGGTGGTGCCACCGGCCGTCGTTGTACGCGGTGTCCGTGCGGACGTACGCGGTCTGCGGCGCGATCGCCCCGTCCCGTACCGTGATCAGCCCCTGTATGCGGTTGTTCGCCGGCTCCCCGCGCACCCACACCTGCGGCTGGGTGGTGCCGATCCCGCCCATCCACAGCAGCGGCTGCTCCCCGGTCGTGGCCGTGTACCGGAACCACAGGGAGGCTGTGAAGTCCTTCGTCCCCAGGGGGAGCCCGGTGCGGAAGGGCAGGCGTACGGCGGCGTCGGTGCCGTCGAACTCCAGCGCGCCGCCGAAGACGCCGTCCGTCTCCTCGGCGCCGCCGAGCACCGCGGCCGGGCGGGCGTGCGGGGCGAGGTCGGCGGTGACCGGGTCGGGGCCGCGGCGCGGGGCGAGCCAGTCCTCGGTGAAGCGGGCGAAGCGGATCTCGTCGCGCGCGTCCACCGCGCCGCCCTCGTAGATGAGGCCCACGGTGTCCGCGTCGGCGCGCACCAGGTCGGAGTAGCCGGACCAGTCCGTGGTGACGACCGTGCCGCGGTCCACGCTGTCCCAGGTGCGGCCGCCGTCGTAGGAGGAGCGGATCATCATCGTCCGCCGCCGGTCGGGGTCGGCGGGGCAGGCCAGCAGAAGGCGGTCGTCCAGGCGCAGCACGGAACCCTGCACCTGCGGGGCGTACAGGTCGGGCAGGTCGTGGAAGGGCGCGGTGAAGCTGCCTCCGCCGTCGCGGCTGACGGCCTGGGTGCGGTGGCCGAGGTCGGTGCCGTCCTGCTCCCGGCCGCTGACCAGGAGGGAGCCGTCGCCGCGCTCGGCGAGGGTGAGTTCGGACGGCTTCTGCCGGAAGGTGCCGTCGTCGGCGATGGGCCAGGTGTCGGTGGCGCCGATCCGCCAGTGGCCGCCGTGGTCGTCGCTGACGATCAGTGCCGCGTGGTTGGCGGTGACCCGGCTGCCGTCCCAGGTCTCGGTGTTCACCCCGAAGACCAGCCGGCCCGCGTACCGGCCCCGGGTGAGCTGGATTCCGTGCACGGGGCCGGTCGCGTACCAGGAGTTCCAGTCGGCGGGCAGGATCTCCGGGCTCAGATCGCGCGGCTCGGACCAGGTCCGGCCGTCGTCGTCGCTGTACTGCAGGTGCGGGGTGCGGTCGCAGGGGATCGAGCAACTGGCGCTGTCGGTACGGCCGGTGTTGTACGTCTCCGCGAGCCAGACCCGGCCCGTTGCGCGGTCCACGATCGGCGCCGGGTTGCCGTGCGTGTCCCCGGCACCCTCGTTGACCACCTGCAACGGGCCCCAGGTGCGGCCGCCGTCGGTGGAGCGCTTGAGCACGATGTCGATGTCGGCGGCGTCCCCGCAGTTGAGGACCCGGCCCTCGGCGAACGCCAGCAGGGTGCCGTCGGCCGTCCTCACGATCGCCGGTATGCGGAAGCAGGCGTAGCCGGGGTCCTGAGAGGTCTTGAAAAGGATCTGCTGCTCGAACCCGGGTTCGCCCGCAGGGGATTGGGCCTGTGCCGGGTGGGGGGCTGCGAGCGGCACCAGGAGCAGTGCCGCCGTGGTGAGGGCGGTGGCGAGTACGGCTCTGAGACGGGCGCGAAGACCTGACGGCATGATGCGACCTGCCCTTCGTCGGCGGACATCCGGACATCCGGACATCCGGACATCCCACGTCCAACGTGCGCCCCATCGACGGTAGTTGGGGCCAGGTCGCCTCACAAGAAGCGTGCAGCACAAGGAGCGCGCACGGGGTCTACGGGCGCAGCACCACCTTGCCGAGGTTGGCCCGCAGCTCGATCGTCTCGTGCGCCTTCGCCGCGTCCTCCAGGGCGAACTCGGCGTGCACGGCGGGCTTCAGGGCGCCGTCGGCGAACAGGCGCCACAGCTCCTGGCGCCACTGCTCGTACAGGTCCGGCCGGCCGCGGGCGATCAGGGCCATCTGGAACCCGATCACCGACTTGGCGCCGACCAGCAGGTCGTACGCCTGGATGGTGCCGCCGCCCGAGCTGTAGGCGACGAGGCGGCCGTGCGGGGCCAGGGCGGCGAGCGCGGGGGTGAGCAGGTCACCGCCGACGGCGTCCAGTACGCAGTCGACGGGGTCTCCCCAGCTGTCGTCGCCGTACCGGACGCAGTCGTCCGCGCCGAGCGAGCGGACGAACCCGGCCTTGCCCGGGTCGGACACGGCGCCCACCACCCGTCCGGCGCCCCGCGCCCGCGCCAGCTGTACGGCGAGGTGACCGATCCCGCTGGCCGCCGCCGTGACGAGGACCGCCTCGCCCGTGGCCGGCCGCGCCGCCTCCAGCGCCCCGTACGCCACCAGGCCGCTGCGCACCAGTGCGATCGCGTCCACGGCGTCGGCGCCGTCCGGTATCGGGGAGGTCATGGCCTCGTGCAGCAGGGCGAAGTCGGCGTACCCGTGCCCGAAGCACATCCCCGTCACCTGCTCGCCCGGCCGGAAGCGGGTCACGCCCTCGCCGACCGCCACCACCTCGCCGGCGATCTCGCCGCCGAGCGCGATCGGCTCGGCGGCCTCGGTGACCTTGCGGACCACGGGCAGGGTGACGCCGATCGCGGCGCAGCGCACCAGCAGCTCGCCGGGGCCGGGCTCGGGGGCGGGCGCCTCCTCCAGGAACAGGGGGCCGCCGGTGGATTCATACCGGACGCGACGCATCGCACACACCTCCACGGCCGGGCACACCCCGGCACATTGATCGTCGGGAACACCGACGAATTCGTTGGGAGTCCCAACGGTAATGAAATTTCGTTGGGATGTCCAACGGTTTCTCGGCTAGGCTGCCGGCATGGCCGAAGCATCCCTGCCCGCGATCCGCTCCCTGCCCAGCTGGCTCCTCGGGCGCGCCGCCGCCCGGGGTCGTTCCCTGGTCGCCGACGCGCTCGCGGCCGAGGGTCAGAAGATGTGGCACCACGTGGTCCTCTCCGCCGTCCGCGATCTCCAGCCCGTCGCCCAGGCCGACCTCGGCCGCAGCGTGGGCCTGGACCCCAAGGACCTGGTCGGCGTGCTCAACGACCTGCAGTCCGCCGGCCATGTCCTGCGTGCCCCCGACCCCGGGGACCGGCGCAAGAACGCCGTGTCCCTCACCGACGCCGGCGCCCGCCTCCTCCTGCGCTGCGAGAAGGCGGCCCGCGAGGCCAACGACGAGCTGCTCGCCCCGCTGTCGGCCGCCGAACGCGATCAGTTCACGGGCCTGTTGATCCGGATTTCCGGCACGGACGGCTGACGGCGGCTAACGTTCCGTCATGACCGCAGCTCCCGTCCTCGACCCGCAGCGCACCGCCCTGGTCCTCGTCGACCTGATGGAACGTATCGTCGCGCTGCCCCTGGAACCCCGCAAAGGCACCGAAGTGCTCACCACCGCCGAGGAGTTGGCGCGCGCCTTCCGCACCGCCGGCGCACCCGTCGTCCTCGTCCGGGTCGAGCGCCCCTCGGTCGCCGAACAGCCGCCCGGCAGCTCACTCGTGCCCGGCCTCGCCGCACCCGGCGACCTGGAGGTGGTCAAGCGGACCATCGGCGCCTTCCAGGGCACCGGCCTGGACGAGAGGCTGCGCGGACGCGGCGTCACGACCCTGGTGTTCGGCGGCATCGCCACCAACCTCGGTGTCGAGTCGACCGCCCGCGCCGCCGGCGACCTCGGCTACGACCTCGTCTTCGTCGAGGACGCCATGGCCGCCCTCACCGCCGCCGAGCACGAGGCGTCCGTCCGGCTCGACTTCCCCCGGCTCGGCACGGTGGTGACCGCCGCCGACGTACGCCTCACCCCCGCATGAGCCCTCACACCAGCGTCCCGCCCCCGTCCACGACCACCACCGAACCGGTGCTGTAACCCCCACGCATCAGATACAGATACGCCTCCGCCACATCCGCCGGCTCGCCGACCCGCCCCACCGGCAGCGACTCGGCGGACGACCGGAACAGCCCCTCCCGCGCGTCCTGAGGCACCTCCCGCCACAGCTCGGTGCGCACCAGCCCGGGCGAGACCGCGTTGACCCGCAGCGGCGCCAGCTCCACGGCCAGCGCCCGGGCCAGCGACTCCATCGCCCCGCACAGCGCCGACGCCGCACTCGATCCCGGCAGCGGCCGGCGTGCCGCCGTCCCCGTGGTCAGCACCACCGACCCGCCCGGGCGGATCGAGGCGGCGCCGTGCTTCACCGCCGTGTACGCACCCCACAGCCGCGTGTCCAGGAACCGCCGCGCCCGTACGACATCCGCCTCCGCCAGCGGCTCCAGCAGCAGCGGCTCACCCGCGGTGTACACCAGGTGGTCGTACGCGCCGATCCGCTGGAAGACGCCGCGCACCGCGTCCTCGTCCGTCGCGTCCAGCACATGTCCCTCGGCGCCGTCGCCCAGCCGCTTCAGCGCCACTTCCACGCTCTCCTGCCGGCGCGAGGCCACGACCACCTCGGCGCCCTCCCGTGCCGCACCCTCGGCGACCGCGAGTCCGATCCCCGACGTACCCCCGATGACGACGATCCGCTGTCCTTGCAGCCCCATGCTGTTTCCCCTTCCTCGTTGCCTGACGGGATCCAGCCTGCGACCGCCCGCGGCCCGCCGTCCAAGACCTCTTCCGGCAGTGGCGATACCCTGAAGGTATCGCCGACGAAAGGGGTGGCCGTGGACCTCGACCTGCGGAAAGTCCGCTACTTCGTGGCGGTCGCCGAACTCCTGCACTTCGGCCGCGCCGCCGAACGGCTGCACATCGCACAGCCGGTGCTCAGCCGTCAGATCCGCGCACTGGAGAAGGACTTGGGCGCCGAGCTGTTCGTACGCGACAGCCATGGCGTGACAATGACCGACGCAGGACAGCAACTCCTCGACGACGGACGGCAGTTGCTGGACACCGCCGACGGGACGCGCCGCCGCGTACTGCGCGCCGCGCGCGGGCCCCGGCGCCTCCTCGTCGGCTTCCGCGCCGGTGTCGTCGTCACCCGGGCCCTGCGCGCCTTCACGGCGGCGCACCCGGACGTGGAGACCAACGCCCGGCGAGTCGAGTGGGACGACCAGGAGCGGCTGATCCTCGACGGGACCGTCGACATCGCCTACGTACGGCGACCGGTCCGCGAGGCCGGGCTGGAGCTGCGGCCCCTGTACAGCGAGACCCGCGTGGCCATGCTCCCGGAGGGCCACCGGCTGGCCGGCAAGCAGGAGCTGTCGCTCGCCGACCTCGACGGCGAGCGGTGGCTCAGATACGCCGATCCCCGGCCCGGCGACCTGCCGATCCGCACCATCGAGGAGAAGTTCGAGTGCGTGGCCGCCGGCACCGGCATCACGCTCGTCCCGCGCTCGGTCGCCGAGCAGTACTCCCGCCCGGACATCAGCTATGTGCCGGTCACCGACGCCGAACCGGACCAGGTCCTGCTGGCCTGGGCGGCCGGCCGTGGCTCACCCCTGATCACGGCGTTCCTCGAAGCGGCGCAGTCTCCCGGCTGAGGCGGGGCCCGGCGGCGCAGGGGGCGCTCCCCGCCGGTCCGGGCCCCGCCGCCGTGCCGCGGGAGGCGCCTCAGCCCTGGGCGGCCGCCTCTCGCAGGGCGATGCGGTCCTCGCCCGCGTACACGTTCATCGAGCTGCCCCGCAGGAACCCCACCAGCGTCAGACCCGTCTCCGCGGCCAGGTCCACCGCCAGCGACGACGGCGCCGACACCGCGGCCAGAACGGGGATGCCCGCCATCACCGCCTTCTGCGCCAGCTCGAACGAGGCCCGCCCGGAGACCAGCAGGATCGCCCGGGACAGCGGCAGGCCGCCGTTCTGCAGCGCCCGCCCGACCAGTTTGTCGACCGCGTTGTGCCGGCCCACGTCCTCCCGTACGTCCAGCAGCTCCCCGTCCTCGGTGAACAGGGCCGCCGCGTGCAGGCCCCCGGTCCGGTCGAACACCCGCTGGGCCGCCCGGAGCCGGTCGGGGAGGCTCGCCAGCAGCTCCGGGGCGACCCGGACCGGGGGAGTGTCGGCGATCGGGAAACGCGCGGTCGTCCGTACGGCGTCCAGGCTGGCCTTGCCGCACAGGCCGCACGAGGAGGACGTGTAGACGTTCCGCTCCAGGGTGAAGTCCGGCAGGGCGACGCCGGCCGCGGTCTTCACGTCGACCACGTTGTAGGTGTTCGAGCCGTCCGCCGTCGCCCCCGCGCAGTAGACGATGTTCTGCAGTTCGTCCGCAGTCGCCAGTACGCCCTCGCTGACCAGGAACCCGGCCGCCAGCGCGAAGTCGTCGCCCGGTGTGCGCATGGTGATCGCGAGCGGCTTGCCGTTCAGCCGGATCTCCAGGGGTTCCTCGGCGACGAGTGTGTCCGGCCGGGTGGAGAGCGCCCCGTCCCGGATGCGGAGGACCTTGCGTCGTTCCGTGACTCGTCCCATGTCCTGATCAGCCCCGGTTCTGTACGTGCTGGTAGCCGAAACGGCCCTTGATGCAGAGATTGCCGTGGGTCACCGGGTTGTCGTGCGGCGAGGTGACCTTCACGATCTCATTGTCCTGCACGTGGAGCGTGAGGGTGCAGCCCACTCCGCAGTACGCGCACACGGTGGACGTCCGCGTCTGCCGGGACTCGTCCCAGGTGCCCGCCGCCCGCATGTCGAACTCCGTCTTCGGCGCCAGCGCCCCGGTCGGGCACACCTCGACGCAGTTCCCGCAGTACACGCACGCCGAGTCGGTGAGCGCCGCGTCGTGCTCGACGGCGATCCGGGCGTCGAAACCGCGCCCGGCGACCGAGATCGCGAAGGTGTTCTGCCACTGGTCGCCGCAGGCGTCGACGCACTTGTAGCACAGGATGCACTTGCCGTAGTCGCGTACGTACAGCTCGTTGTCGATCCTCGGTTTCTCCTTCACCCGGGCCGCGTCGGGGCCGAAACGGTCCGGCTTCGCGTCGTACTCCTTGATCCACCCGGTCGCCTTCGGGGTTGTCGACAAGTCGACCGAGGAGGCGAGCAGCTCCAGGACGATCTTGCGGCTGTGCCGGGCGCGCTCGGTGCCGGTGCGGACCTCCATTCCGGGCTCCGCCTTGCGCGAGCAGGCCGGCACCAGCGTCCGCGAGCCCTCGACCTCCACCACGCACACCCGGCAGGCGTTCTTCGGCCGCAGCGTGTCGCCCTGGCAGAGCGTCGGGACGTCCTTCCCGGCCGCCCGGCAGGCGTCCAGGACGGTCGAGCCCTCCGGCACCCGCGCGGGCTCGCCGTCGAGGGTGAACTCCAGCATCCTGCGCGGGATCCCCAGCGGTGTGACGGTCATGCGTACGCCCCCAGACGGTCGATGGCGGATTCCACGGCGTTCCACGCGGTCTGCCCCAGACCGCAGATCGAGGCGTCCCGCATCGCCCGGCCGACCTCCCGCAGCAGGGCGATGTCGTCGGCGGCCGCGGCTCCGGTGCGCTCGGCGATCCGGCGCAGCGCCTCCTCCTGCCGGACGGTCCCGACCCGGCACGGCACGCACTGGCCGCAGGACTCCGCACGGAAGAACTCGGCGATCCTGAGCAGCAGCCGGGGCAGGGGCACGCCGTCGTCGAAGGCCATCACCACGCCCGAGCCGAGCGTGGTGCCCGCCTGACGGGTGCCCTCGAAGGTCAGCGGGATGTCCAGCTCGTCGGGCCGTACGAACCCGCCCGCCGCGCCGCCGAGCAGCACCGCCCGCAACGCCTCCCGGACGCCGGCCAGTTCGAGCAGTTCGCCGAGCGTGGCACCGAAGGGGAGTTCGTAGACGCCGGGCCGCGCCACGCTCCCGGAGACGCAGTACAGCTTCGGCCCGGTCGACCTTTCGGTGCCGATCGCCGCGTACGCCGGGGCACCCATGGTCAGGACCGGCAGGACGTTGGCCAGTGTCTCCACGTTGTTCTCGACCGTCGGCTTGCCGAACAGCCCCTTCTCCACGGGGAACGGCGGCTTGGAGCGCGGCTCGCCCCGGTAGCCCTCGATGGAGTTGAACAGGGCCGTCTCCTCACCGCAGACGTACGCTCCCGCGCCCCGCCGGATCTCGATGTCGAAGGCGTAGCCCTGACCGAGGACGTCGTCCCCGAGAAGGCCACGCGCGCGTGCCTGCCCGATCGCGTGCTGCAGGCGGCGCAGGGCGCGCGGGTACTCGCCGCGCAGATACAGGTAGCCCTTGTGGGCGCCGGTCGCGTACGCCGCGACGGTCATCGCCTCGACCAGCGCGTACGGGTCGCCCTCCATGATCACGCGGTCCTTGAAGGTGCCCGGCTCGGATTCGTCGGCGTTGCAGACGAGGTAGTGCGGGTGGTCGGGCCGGGAGGCCGTGGCCTGCCATTTGCGGCCGGTGGGGAAGGCGGCGCCGCCGCGGCCGACCAGGCCGGAGTCGGTGACCTCGCGGATGACTTCGGCCGGCCCCAGCTCGAAGGCCCGGCGCAACGCCGTATAACCGCCGTGCGCACGGTAGTCGTCCAGGGAGGCCGGGTCGACGACCCCCACACGCCGCAACAGCACGAGGTCTTCCCGGCCGGCCTGAGGCACCGCCATGACCGCCGGAGGTTCCTCCGGTGCCGAGTCGGGTGCACGGGCTGCGCGTACGGCCTCGTCCACGGTGGCCGGCGCCGCCACGGCCGTACGCACCGGATCGCCCGCCCTGACGGCGAGGGTGGCCGGAGCGCGTTCGCACAGGCCCAGGCAGGGGCTGCGCTCGACGCCGACCCCGCTGCCGAGACGTTCCTCCAGGCCGGTGCACAGCGCGTCGGCTCCGGCGGCCGCGCAGGCCAGGTCGGTGCACACGTGCAGCACGGTCGCCGGGCGGGGCTTCAGGGAGAACATGGCGTAGAAGGTGGCGACCCCGTACGCCTCGGCCGGCGGCACGGTCAGCCGGCGGCACAGATAGCCGAGGCCGCCGTCGCTGATCCAGCCGATCCGGTCATTGAGGGCGTGCAGCCCCGGCAGGAGCAGATCGCGCCGGTCCCGGGCCGCCCGGCCGCCGCGCGCCCACCTCAGGTCGGCGTCGCTGCGGCCGGCGCCCTCCCAGGAGGACTCGGGCGGGCCCAACAGGGCGTCCACGGCGGCCCGTTCCTCGTCCGTCGGCTTGCCGTCGCCGAAGTGCAGGTCCACTCACGTCACCTCACGTACGTCACTGCGGGCAGCTTCTCGATGCGGATCGCCGACGCCTTGAACTCCGCCGTCCCCGCGATCGGGCAGTTGGCCTCGATCGTCAGCTGGTTGGTGTCCACCTCGTCGGGAAAGTGCATGGTCATGAAGGCCAGTCCGGGTCGCAGCGCGGTGTCGATCCACACCGGCGCCAGCACCGATCCGCGCCGCGAGACGACCCGCACCTCCTCGCCGACCACGACCCCGTGGCGCTCGGCGTCCTCCGGGCACAGCTCGACGTACTCGCCGCGGCGCAGCGGGGAGGCGAAACCGCCGCTCTGCACCCCGGTGTTGTACGAGTCCAGGCGTCGCCCGGTGGTCAGCCGGATCGGGTACTCCTCGTCGGTGAGGTCCACCGGCGGATCGTGCTGCACCAGCCCGAAGGGTGCCGGCACACCCCTCATGTCCGCGTCGGACTCCCACAACCGGCCGTGCAGATACGTCGGTTCGAGCCGGTCGGTGCTGGGGCAGGGCCACTGGATGCCCCGGTGCTCCTCCAGCCGCTCGTACGTCATCCCGTAGTGGTCCGGGGACACCGAGCGCAGCTCGTTCCAGACGGCCTCGGCGTCGGCGTACTTCCAGTCGTGGCCCAGCCGGGCCGCCAGCTCGCAGATGATGTCGATGTCCTCGCGGGCCCGACCGGGCGGGGTGACCGCCCGCCGCACCCGCTGCACCCGGCGCTCGCTGTTGGTGGTCGTGCCCTCGGTCTCCGCCCACCCGGCTGTCGCCGGCAGCACGACGTCCGCCAGTCCGGCCGTCCTGGTCAGGAAGATGTCCTGCACGACGAGGAAGTCCAGCGCCTCCAGCCGCCGTACGGCCCGCTCGCTGTCGGCCTCCGACTGCGCCGGGTTCTCCCCGATGCAGTACACGGCCCGCAGACTGCCCTCCTCCATCGCCTCGAACATCTCCGTCAGGTTCAGCCCGTAGTGCGGCTGGACGACGGTGTCCCAGGCGGACTCGAACTTCAGCCGGACATCGGGGTCGAGGATGTCCTGGAAGCCGGGCAGCCGGTTGGGGATCGCGCCCATGTCACCGCCGCCCTGCACGTTGTTCTGCCCGCGCAGCGGCTGCAGACCGGATCCGTAGCGGCCGACGTGGCCGGTGAGCAGGGACAGGTTGATCAGCGCGCGGACGTTGTCGGTGCCGTTGTGGTGCTCGGTGATGCCCAGCGTCCAGCACAGCTGGGCACGCTCGGCGCGGGCGTAGGCGTGCGCCAGCTCCTGTATCGCGCGGGCCGGTACGCCGGTCACCTTCTCGGCGAGCGACAGCGTCCACGGCTCGACCAGCGCGCGGTACTCCCCGAAGCCGGTGGTCGCCCGCTCGACGAACGACTCGTTGGCGAGACCGGCCCGGATGATCTCGCGGCCGATCGCGTGCGCCATGGGGATGTCCGTGCCCACGTTCAGCCCGAGCCAGCTCTCCGCCCACTCGGCGGTGGAGGTGCGCCGCGGGTCGACCGCGTACATCCGGGCGCCGTTCCTGATCCCCTTCAGCACGTGCTGGAAGAAGATCGGGTGCGCGAAACGCGCGTTGGACCCCCACATCACGATGACGTCGGTGTGCTCGATCTCCTCGTACGACGACGTCCCCCCGCCGGAGCCGAACGCCGCCGACAGGCCCGCGACGCTCGGGGCGTGGCAGGTGCGGTTGCAGGAGTCGACGTTGTTGGTGCCCATGACGACCCGGGCGAACTTCTGCGCCACGTAGTTCATCTCGTTGGTGGCGCGGGCGCAGGAGAACATCCCGAACGCGCCCTTGTTGCGGGCGAGGCCCCGGGCCGCCCGGTCCAGCGCCTCCTCCCAGCTCGCCTGACGGAACGGTGCGTCGCGGCTGTCCCGGACCAGCGGGTGGGTCAGCCGGGTGTAGGTCTTCGGTTGCCGTTTCCTCATGCGGCGCTCCTCAGGCACGTTCCTCATGCGGCGCTCCTCAGCGCGAGGAGGTCCGAGATGGCGTGCACGGTGCGCAGGGTGGGCACCTCCACGCCGGTGATCTCCGCGAGTTCGACGACGGCCGCGAGCAGCACGTCCAGCTCCAGCGGCTTGCCGCGCTCCAGGTCCTGCAGGGTGGAGGTGCGGTGGTCGCCCACCCGTTCGGCGCCCGCGAGCCGGCGTTCGACCGAGACGCCGACCGTGCAGCCGAGGGCCTCGGCGACCGAGAGCGTCTCGCGCATCATCGTCTCGATGACCCGGCGGGTGCCGCCGTGCCGGCACATCTGCCGCATGGTGGCGCGCGCCAGGGCGCTGATCGGGTTGAACGAGATGTTCCCGAGCAGCTTGACCCAGATGTCCCCGCGCAGGTCGGACTCCACCGGGCACTTCAGTCCGCCGGTCCGCATGGCCTCGCTGAGGTCCCGACAGCGCGCGGAGACGCTGCGGTCGGGCTCGCCGAGGGAGAACCGGGTGCCTTCCAAGTGCCGTACGACACCGGGGGATTGGAGTTCCGTGGCCGCGTAGACGACGCAACCGACGGCCCGCTCGGGGTGGAGGACGCGGCTGACGGCGCCGTCCGGGTCGACGCTCTCGAGGCGGTGGCCGTCGTAGGGACCGCCGTGCCGGTGGAAGTACCACCAGGGGATGCCGTTCTGCGCGGCCACCACCGCGGTGCGCTCGTGCAGCAGCGGCGCGATCAGCGGCCCGCACGCCGCGTACGCGTTGGCCTTCAGGCCGAGGAGGACGTAGTCCGCCGGGCCCACCTCGCCGGGATCGTCGGTTGCGTGGGGGTGTGCGGTGAAGTCGCCGCGCGGGCTGAGCACGCGTACTCCGTGCTGCCTCATGGCCGCGAGATGCGATCCACGGGCGATGAGATGCACATCGGCGCCGGCGCGGTGGAGCGCGGCACCGACGTAGGCGCCGATGGCGCCGGCGCCGAGAACTGCCACTTTCACGGGAGCACTCCGTTCGGTTTGAGGGATACCGCGGAGAGGGGGAAGAAGGGCCGACGCGAGCCGCTCGTCGGCTGAATGCTGTCGACGAAATATTGTCTACAGTATGGAATGGCACTCGACAAGGGTTCGAGCGGCGACCGTTGAGCGCCTGCTGGACACCGTTCACCGCATACGGTCGACCGCGCCCTTCTCAACTCCCGTCGCCCGCCCTACCGTCCGCGGGCATGAGCCCCCCTCTCGCACCCCCGGGCTGGAGCCGCTGGCTCGTCCCGCCCGCCGCCCTCGCCGTCCATCTGTCCATCGGGCAGGCCTACGCCTGGAGCGTGTTCAAGCCGCCGCTGGAATCCGCGCTCCATCTCGACGGCACCCAGAGCGCGTTGCCCTTCCAGCTCGCGATCGTGATGCTCGGCCTGTCCGCCGCGTTCGGCGGCACGCTCGTGGAGCGCAACGGGCCGCGCTGGGCGATGACCGTGGCCCTCGTCTGCTTCTCCTCCGGCTTCCTGATCTCCGCGCTCGGTGCCCAGACGCAGCAGTACTGGCTGATCGTCCTCGGCTACGGCTTCGTCGGCGGGATCGGCCTCGGCATCGGGTACATCTCGCCCGTCTCCACCCTGATCAAGTGGTTCCCGGACCGGCCCGGCATGGCCACCGGCATCGCCATCATGGGCTTCGGCGGCGGCGCCCTGATCGCCTCGCCCTGGTCGGCGCAGATGCTCTCCTCCTTCGGCACCGGCCACTCCGGGATCGCCCTCGCGTTCCTGGTGCACGGACTGTCGTACGCCGTCTTCATGACGCTCGGCGTGCTCCTCGTGCGGGTGCCCCGCGGGGACACCCCCGGCGCGGGCGCGAGCGGGCCGAGCTCCGTCGCCGGCGTGCAGGTGTCCGCCAACAGCGCGCTGCGCACTCCCCAGTTCTGGTTGCTGTGGGTCGTGCTGTGCACCAACGTGACCGCCGGCATCGGCATCCTGGAGAAGGCCGCCCCGATGATCACGGACTTCTTCGCGGACAGCTCCACCCCGGTGTCGGCCTCCGCGGCCGCCGGTTTCGTCGCGCTGCTGTCGGCGGCCAACATGGCCGGCCGGATCGGCTGGTCGTCCGCCTCCGACCGGATCGGCCGCAAGAACATCTACCGCTGCTACCTCGGCGTCGGCGCGCTGATGTACCTGCTCATCGCGCTGTTCGGGGACTCGGCGAAGCCGCTGTTCGTGCTGTGCGCCCTCGTGATCCTCTCCTTCTACGGCGGCGGCTTCGCGACGGTCCCCGCCTATCTGAAGGACCTCTTCGGCACCTACCAGGTCGGCGCCATCCACGGCCGGCTGCTCACCGCCTGGTCCACCGCGGGCGTGCTCGGGCCGCTGATCGTCAACTGGATCGCGGACCGGCAGAAGGAGGCCGGGAAGCACGGCCCGGCGCTGTACGGGCTGTCGTTCGGCATCATGATCGGCCTGCTCGTCGTCGGCTTCGTCGCCAACGAACTCGTCCGGCCCGTCCACACCCGCCACCACATCCCCGCCCAGAGGGAGGCCGCAGATGCCCAGCGCCAGCAGCCCGCCTAGCCGCCGGGGCCTGATCGCCCTCGCCTGGCTGTGGGTGGGGGCGCCCCTCGCCTACGGGGTGTACGAACTCGTGCAGAAGGCGACGCAGCTGTTCACAGGATGAGTGCTCGGGCGTCCGAGGGTCTGAGGGAAGCCGACAACTCGGACGCCCGATTCCTGTGGCTTCACCTGCCGTCGTACCCGTGGGTCACTGATCAGACTGGTGGATCCCGCTACCCACGGCCACGAGGGGACTTCCGTCATGAACGGCTCGCGCATCGCCGCCATCGGTCACTACCAGCCCGCCCGGGTGCTCACCAACGAGGACCTGGCCGGCATGGTCGACACGAGCGACGAGTGGATCCGCAGCCGGGTCGGCATCCGGAACCGGCACATCGCCGGACCGGACGAGCCGGTCGACGAGCTGGCCGCGCACGCCGCCGCCAAGGCCCTCGCCGCCGCCGGTCTGACCCCCGGCGACATCGACCTGGTCCTGGTCGCCACCTCCACGGCGATCGACCGTTCCCCGAACACCGCCGCCCGGGTCGCGGCCCGGCTCGGCATCCCGCAGCCCGCCGCCATGGACGTCAACGTGGTGTGCGCCGGGTTCACCCACGCGCTGGCCACCGCGGACCACACCGTCCGGGCCGGCGCGGCCGCCCGCGCGCTGGTCATCGGCGCCGACAAGATGTCCGACGTCACCGACTGGAGCGACCGCACCACCTGTGTCCTGGTCGGCGACGGGGCCGGGGCCGCCGTCGTCGAGGCCTGCCCGCCGGGGGAGGAGCCGGGCATCGGGCCGGTGCTGTGGGGATCGGTGCCGGAGATGGGGCACGCCGTGCGGATCGAGGGCACCCCACCCCGGTTCGCGCAGGAGGGGCAGAGCGTCTACCGCTGGGCCACCACCCAGCTTCCGGCCGTCGCCCGCCGCGCCTGCCAACGGGCCGGCGTGGCCCCCGAGGACCTCGCCGGTGTCGTCCTGCACCAGGCCAACCTGCGCATCATCGAACCGCTGGCCGAGAGGCTCGGCGCCGTCAACGCCGTGGTCGCCCGCGATGTCACGGAATCCGGCAACACCTCGGCCGCCAGCATCCCGCTCGCCTTCTCCAAGCTGCTCGAGCGGGGGGCGCTCAGCGCCGGCGATCCGGTGCTGCTGTTCGGCTTCGGCGGCAACCTGTCCTACGCCGGGCAGGTCGTACGCTGCCCCTGAACGGCGAAGCGGGCGCAAACAGGTCTGGATTTTGTGCACCGTAGACTGTAGACAAAAGACAATTGATACTGAGCGTCCAGCGTCCACACAGCCAGACCTGCCCAGGAGGGGACCGCGATGTTGTCGACCGGACTGCCGCAGGGGGCGGTGCCCAGGCTGGAACGCCCCGGACCGCTGCGCGAGCGCGTCTACGAGGCACTGCTGGAGCTCATCACCACCCGCGCCCTGCAGCCCGGCCAGCATCTGGTCGAGAGCGAGCTCGCCGGACACCTCGGCGTCTCCCGGCAGCCGGTGCGCGAGGCGCTGCAGCGGCTCAACACCGAGGGCTGGGTCGATCTGCGGCCCGCACAGGGCGCGTTCGTGCACGAACCGACCGAGGAGGAGGCCGACCAGCTCCTCACCGTCCGCACCCTGCTGGAGGCGGAGGCGGCCCGGCTGGCCGCCGCGCACGCCGGTGCCCCGGGCGTCGGCGCGCTGGAGGAGCTGTGCGCCGAGGGCGAGAAGGCCGTCGCCGCCGACGACGTGGACCGCGCCGTCGCCCTCAACGCGGCCTTCCACGCCAAGATCATGGAACTGGCGGGCAACGCGGTCCTCGCCGAACTCGCCGCCCAGGTCGACCGCCGGGTCCGCTGGTACTACACCCCGGTGGCCCGCCGGCGCGGACGCCAGTCCTGGATCGAGCACCGCGAACTGATCACCGCGATCGCCGCCCGCGACGAACAGCGGGCCGCCCAGCTGATGCGCACCCACACGGAACACACCCGCCGCTCCTACCATGAGCGCAACGGGTCCTGATCACCAACACGGCCATCAACGGCGGGAATTCCATGTAGAGAGGCATACGGGCTCCGGCCCAGGGGGTGGCGGCGGCGAGCGGCATCGACATGCAGGCGCAGTAGTACGCGTTCAGCGCCGGACCCCGGCGGACCGGCGGCGGCGTCACCCGGAACGCGGCCTCGGCCTACGTTTTTGTCTCACAGCAACTTGGCTGAGGGTTGTGCCTTGGGCTGGAGTGCCGCTCACCTGCGTCGATGGTCCGCAGGCAGTCACGCTCGTCCGCCGTCGTTCGTCGGCGTTGTCACGCAGTCGGACACTCGGCCCGGATCGCAGTGCGATGGAACAAATGGCAGCGGGTCGAGGACATCAGTTCCTCCGCCTATTCACCGGAGGCGGTAGTTCCGCCTTGTGCACCCGATCCGGGCCGAAGCGGGGGAGGGGGCCGAGCGCCTGGGATTCAGTCGGTCCAGGACCGGCCTCTTGCTCTCGGTCCACGGCTGTCGTGGCTTGAGAGCACGAGGTTGGCCGTGCGGTGAGCGGCTGCTCCTCGGCGTTCACTTTGCCCGATAGCCTACGTCGCCACGGGAACGGCTCTACGCTGCGTCATACCGATCAGTGAAGGTTACTCAGCCGGGGGTATGAGTTGAGTGCGGAGATAGCGCAGTGGGTTGAACAGGCCGGCCCGTACCTGACTGCGGCACTGGGAGCGTATGGCGGTGGTGTACTGACCCGGGCGGAGGATGCAGCTGCCGACGCCACCGCCAATCTGGGCCGTCGCCTGCTGCAAGCGGTCTGGTCGCGCCGCAACGAGCATGAGCAGGCTCTGATGGAACGTGCGGTACAAGACGCGGCCGAGGACAGTGGGGACGCTGACGCTGCGGCAACGCTGCGCTACACGCTCAAGCGAGCCCTACGCGATGACGAGGACTTGCGTCGCGAGCTCGCGGATCTCATGCCCGATCCGTCCGGACCAATGACGATCACTGCATCGGGGGCCCGGGCCATCGCGGCCCACACTATTGGCACTGCCGTCACCGGTGACCACACCCGGATCGGGAAGTGACCTCCGACCGGCCCTCCGCAGGCGCCCGCATCGAAGCTTCGGGAACTCGGTCGATTGCTGCTGGTGTCATCGGCACTGCCGTCACGGGCGATGTTGTTCTGCCTGCGGAAGCGCTGAACGCGGCTCGCGACATTGAGGCGGCTCCCGGGACCGGCAACTTGCCCCCTCGTGGCCTGTGTCTTGGGCGCGAGGACGACCTTGCATGGCTGCGGGACGTACTAGCGGCTGGTAACGAGACCGCGATCACGCAGATGCCGGCGGTGCATGGCCTAGGCGGGATTGGTAAGACCACCCTGGCCTTGGAATACGCCCACCGCCACCGTTCCGACTACACGTTCATCTGGTGGGTTGCAGCCGACTCGCCAGCCCGCATCGAACAATCCATCGCCGGCCTTGCACTCCGTCTGTTCCCCTCGTGGGCAGCAAGGGCGTCTGAGCACGAGCAGCTCCAGTGGGCACTCAACTGGTTGCAGTGGCACCCTGGCTGGCTCCTGGTGTTCGACAACGTCGACGCCCCCCGCGACCTCGCGCCCTACACTGGCGCACTCAACCGCGGACACCATCTGGCCACCAGTCGCCGCGTCACCGGGTGGCCCCGCACCACGCCGAGTCGGGCCTTGGGCACTCTGCTTCCCGACGAAGCCGCTGAACTGCTGTGCACTTACGCCTTGGACAGTGCTGTACCGACAGCCATCGAGCTGCAGGAGGCTCGTGCGCTCGCCGCTGAACTCGGCTACCTTCCACTCGCCTTGGAGCAAGCCGGCGCCTACCTACAGCAGAATCCCACTATCAGCATCGATGCCTACCGTCGGCGCCTGGTCGCCAAACTCGACAAGGCTGCCGACGGCATTGATGCCGAGCGCACCATCGCCCGTATCTGGACCCACACCCTGCAAGCTCTCACTTCAAACAATCCGCTCGCCGTCGGCATCCTGCACGTCCTCGCGTGGCTCGCCCCCGACAGCGTCCCTGTCCGCCTCATGGAAGTCTTCGACAACGAACCCGACGACATCGCCGAAGCCCTCGGAGCCCTACGGGCCTACAGCATGATTGGCTTCTCTCCGGATCGGACAAGCGTCAGTATCCATCGACTCGTCCAGGCGGTACTCCGCAGCACCGAGACGTCAAGCCCAGACGCTCAAGGCCGACGCCTGGCCGAAGAGGCAGTCCTTCACGCTCTACCTGTCCCCGCAGGGGCCCATGAAGAACTAGCACCAGAGTGGGCATTGTTGACCCCCCACCTGGTGTCTCTGGCCGCCACCACTCCACCAAACCATCAAAATGAGTCGGTCGTTGCCGCATACCGTATCGCCGCTGAGCATCTCTACGAAATGGGTCATAAAGCGAGTGCACTCCCATTGCGGGAAGCCATCTTCAACCACTTCAGTACGTTCGAAGGAGAGACGCATCCTGACACGATACTCGCGCAATGCAAATTGGCCACCTCGTATGAATCTGCAGGAAGTGTGGCTGAGGCTGTTTCTCTGTACGAGGCGGCTCTTGGAAGGTGTGAGGAAGTATTCGGACATCATCATCCAACCACTTTGATAACTCGCGCGAACTTGGCGGGCTCGTACGAATCTGCAGGGAATATGGGACGTGCCATTTCCTTGTATAAAAAGGTTCACAAACAGACTGCTCAGGCCTTTGGCAACGCAGCCCCCGAGACTCTGACAGTGCGGAATAACCTTGCCTATGCGTACAAGGTCTCGGGAAACTTCAAGCGAGCTATGCGGCTGTACGAGGGTATCCTTTCCCAACGGGAGGCCTCGCTCGGAATTTACCATCCAGACACCTTGAACACCCGCAACAACCTCGCCACCGCATGCCAAGCGGCAGGGGATCTAGAGCGAGCCGTTCCCATGCTTGAGTCGACTCTTGCGCAACATGAGCAAATACTCGGCAAGAATCACCCCAACACGATGACCGTTCGTAACAACCTTGGTCATGCCTACGTGGAAAAGCAGGACTTGCGCCGCGCAATCCCTATTTTGGAGGAAGTGCTCGCGCAACGTGAGCAATTGCTCGGTGACATCCATCCTGACACTCTGCAAAGTCGCAATAATCTTGGTACAGCGTACTTGTTTTCGGGAAATTTGGAGCATGGTCTACCCTTGCTCGAAATAGTCGCTGCGCAGTACAAAAAAGTCCTCGGTGGCACTCACCCTGTCACACTTAATGCGCGACAAAATCTCGCCGCCGGCTACCAGGTAGCAGGTCAGTTGGAGCGCGCCATCTGTGTCCTTGAGGCAGCACTGGCCGAGTCTCAACAAGTCATTGGTCCCACTCATGCAGAAACCCTGGCTCTTCGTGACAGTCTCGCCCAGGCGTATCACAAAAGAAATGTCGAAATGTCGCAATAGGCGAAACTCGGTCGCTCCGTCCAAGCCTCCACTGTCGCCAAATGAGGTCAGCCCCGCCGATCGAGGACTTCCTCAGTCTGCGGATGGTCACCGGGATCCGTACGGCTTGGTGAGAGGCAGTGCACCTTGGTGAGCCGTCCCCTCCTCCATCTCGACTTGGACGAGCCGTTGAACCCGTGTGATGCGAAGCGGGGATGTCGCCCCGAGGGCTGCACGACCCATCGAATGAAGCCAGGGAGCTGGCTCGCCCGCCTTGGAGCGCGACCGTGAACCCGAAAAGGCTCCATCGCACCCTGCGCCTCATGGTGGCCGTTGCCGTAGGGGCTGCTCTCGCCATTGCCGTCACTGCATGGATCATGAAGGACCCCAGACATGGGGAGGGGGCGTTGGGTGAGGTACTGGTGAGCGGTGACGGCCGTACCCTCACCACCCTGAACAGTCGGACCCCATGCCGGCAGGACCCGCCCGAACTAGTGGCGAGCGAATCCCGCGATTCCGTCAGCCTGGTACTGAAGGAAAGCGATGTCGATCTCCGACCTGAGTGCAACATGATCGACGAGCAGATCACCACGACGCTGCAGTCACCGCTGGGAACACGACGGCTGATAGACCCTGGCAACGGCTGGACCATTGCCCCCTTCGACCAGAAGCGGCTGGCCAACCCGCACTATCTCCCGCCAGGCTATGCGCCGACAACTGACGTGCACTGGAGTGACTCCAGCCAGAATGAGCTGCTGCCACGACTCTTTCGGACCCGGAGCTCGGCCCCCGCCTGGACCCGTTTCTACCACCGCGCCTCGGAGAAGGCGTCTTTGAGTATCACGCAAATCGCTGGAAGTCCCACGGTGAGTGCCGCAGGCACTCCGGAGTCCATCCACGGGTGGATCGGTGGGCTCACCCCGGACTCCAATAGCACCGTGACACGGACGAACGGGACCTACACATTCATCGTGAGCACCACGGATCAGGACCTGCACGAAGCCGAACTTCTGAGGATCGCCAAACAACTCACCCCCTGAAACCCGAGAGCCGCCGCCGTCGCGGCAGTCACTCTCCACCCGCACTGTTGCATGAGCGGGACATGGTTCGGCAGCCTGGTGGTCCCGGTAGCGCTCCCTGTCGGAGGGCAGCCACGCAGCGAACGCGATGTAGCAGAGCACTGCCGGTATACCCAGCACGATGGGCGGGGGCGCAGGGTGAGGTCTGTCCCTGGTCATGGGCATCCGGTGGGGATCGGAACGTGGCAGGGGCGGCGGTCACCTCCGGATGCTGAAGCCCTGACGGGACGACGACGTAGGGGCTGCAACACCCCCGGGGTGTTGCAGCCCTGTCGAGGCGGTGTACATCCACAGGGCCGCTTTGCCCAGCCCTGCCGGCCTTGTTCAGGACGTCGGCTGCGTCCTCGGTGGCGTGGCGGTCCGTTCGGTCCGCCCGGTGCTGTCCCGGCCCGGCTGGTGCAGCAGCAGGGCGATCGCCGCCGCCACCATCGACACCCCGCCGGCCAGGGCGTAGGCGCCGTTGTAGCCCCAGGCGCCGACCACCATGGAGCCGAGGCCGCCGCCGAACAGGCCGCTGACCAGCTTGCCGCTGTAGACGAGGCCGTAGTTGGTGGCGTTGTAGTTCTCGCCGAAGTAGTCCGGGGTGAGCGCCGCGAACATCGGATAGAAGGCGCCGCCGCCGAAGCCGGAGAGGAAGGCGAAGAACAGGAACAGCCACTCGCTCTTCATGTCACCGGCCCAGATGACGCCGAACTGGGCGAGCCCGAGCACCACGATGACGAAGACCAGGGTCGTCTTGCGGCCCCACCGGTCCGACAGCCAGCCGACCGCGGCCCGCCCCACGCCGTTGATGACGGCCATCACGCCCATCGACGACGCGGCGACCAGCGGCCCGAAGCCGATCTTCTTGGCGAAGTCCACCTGGAAGGAGATCCCGAAGATCGACACCCCGGCGGTCATCACCACGGTGATCCACATCAGCGGCAGCATGCCGGTCCGGATGGCCTCCATGGGGGTGAACTGCCGTACGGCGGGCGGATTCTTGGCCAGACTCACGGCGCTGCGGGTGTTCCCCGAGAACGACAGCGGGTCGACGTCGGCCGGCCACCAGTTCTTCGGCGGGTCCTTGAAGAACCACGCGCACGCGGCGACCACGATCAGCACGTAGACCCCGATCAGATCCAGCACCTCGTTGTAATTGCCCGTGTCGAAGGCGTAGTTGAAGATGAAGATGAACGGCAGCGAGCCGTACGCGAAGCCGCCGTTGACGAAGCCGGTCTTCGCGCCGCGCCGCTCCGGGAACCACTTGCCGACCATGTTGATGCAGGTCGCGTAGATCAGCCCGGAGCCGACACCGCCGACGACACCGAAACCGAGGATCGCCAGGAACACGTTGTCCAGGTGGGACAGCGCCAGGAAGCCGAGCAGACACATCGCGGAGCCGAGGTACATCGCGCGGCGTGCGGTGAGGATGCCCTTCTCGCGCAGCCAGCCCGCCGGGAAGGCGATGCCGGCCTGGAAGAACACCCAGACGCTGAGGATCCAGAAGGTGTTGCTCTGGGTCCAGCCGTGCGCGCTGGACAGGGTGTCCTCGGCGGAGCCGTAGGCGTACTCCGAGACGCTGATGGCCATCATCGATATCCACGGCAGGTACACCATGAGCTTGCGCGAGTGGCCGAGTATGTCGCGGTCCGTCTCGCCGACGCGGTAGACCCGCCCCCGGGAGTCGGTGACTTCGCGGTACGAGCGGTTCGCCGCGCCGGGATCGGCCGGCGTGTTCCTTGTTGTGGGATCAGCCGTCATGTCAGGCCATCTCCTCGCCGAGGGGGTGGGGATTGGGGACGATGCGCCGGACGCTGAGCCTGCCCGGAGCTCTGAGGAACAGCGCCACTGCGGCGCAGGCGAGCCCGGTGCAGCCCGCCAGGAGGAACGCGGCGTGCGGGTCCCGGGCGGCGTACCGGGCCGCCCCCGTGCCGCAGCCGGCGGCGACCGGCAGGAGCCAGGCGCCGGTGAGCAGTCCGTGGACGCTCGCGTGGTGGTTCTCACCGAACAGGTCCGCGGCCAGCGCGGTGGCCAGCGCCAAGGCCGTGGCGCCGGCGGTCCCGGTGGCCGCCGCACAGCCGAGGAGCAGCGCACCGCTGCCCGTGCGGGCCGCGATCAGCACGCCGAACTGTGCCGTGCCCAGCAGCAGACAGGCCGCCATCAGGGCGGTACGCCGCCCCGAGCGGTCCGACAGCGCACCGGCCACGGCCGCCGCGGCGACACCCGCGACGGTCACCGACCGCAGCAACTCGGCGGGGACGCCGAGCTGTTGGGCGTACCGCTCCTGCAGGACGATGCCCAGCACGGTGCCTCCGGTCGCGCCCAGCAGACACAGCCACAACAGCCACAACACCGGGCTCCTGCCCGCCTGCCGGAGGGTGTGGTGGCGTACGGCGGGCGGGTTCTTCTCGCGTGCCCGCCGGGCGACGGGATCGGCCGGCAGGGACAGCGGGTCGGGCCGCGGCGGCCACCAGTTCCGCGGCGGGTCCCGGAAGATGCGGCCGGCGCCGGCCAAGGCCAGGGACACTCCGGCGCCCGCGACCGCGAGCAGCACCCGCGGGTCGGCGTCCAGGACAGGAGGAAGGAGAAGCGGTACGGCCCCGAAGGCGAGCCCGCTCGCCACCACTGCCGTGGGACCGCCCCGGCGCTCCGGCCACCACCTGCCCGGCAGCGTAAGACAGGTGGCGTGCACCAGCCCGGCCCCGGCACCGGCGCACACCGCGAAGGCAAGCCGGGCCACGTCGAGTTGCGGGGCGAGGGCGAGCGCCAGGTACCCGGCCAGGGTGCCGAGCGCTCCGGTTGTCATGGCCGCACGGGCGGGGAGCCGGCCGCTCTCCCGCAGCCGCCCGGCGGGGAGGGCGACGGCCGCCTGGGCGAGTGCCCACAGGCCCGCCGGCCAGTACGGGTCCCCGCCCCACCGGTGGTCGGCACGGAGACCGGCCTGCGCCGCGAAGAACGCGCACGCCGCCCAGCTGATGCCCGCCATGCCCACCCAGGGCAGGACGACCATCCAGATCCGGCCACGGCCCAGCAGCTCGACGTCGCTCTCGCCGACCCGGTACACGCGGCCCCTGCGGTCCCTCACCTCCCTGCACAGCACGGAGGCGGGGGGAACGATCGTTTCCATCTCGCGGCTTGCACCCCTTGCGTCGAAAGTTCTGGCCGGCGCCCCCTGTCCATTGCCTTTCGTGCGCGCTCGGGTCCCGGGGCCGGCCGACGCGCACCGCCGGCCGGCCCCCGCGTCACTCACCTCATGAACCGCCCCCCAGCGGTCCGGCCGCCCGCGCCCAGCGGACCGTGTTTCGCCCGGGGGGCAGCCCCCGGACCCCCGGCCGATGCCGTGCGGGCCCCCGCCGTCACAGGAGCCCCGCCGCTCGCGCCCAGCGGTACTTCGCCCCGAGCACGGCCACCGGCTTCTCGGTCGTGTACGGGTACGCCACCACCCCCCGCTCGAACAGGTACTGGCAGGCCTCCTCGACCTCGACGTCCCCCGCGAGGGACGCCACGACCGGCTTCTCGATCCCGCGCTCGCGGAACTCGGCGACCACGCGTGCCGTCAGCTCCGCGAACACCATCGGCGGGGTGACGATGGTGTGCCAGTAGCCGAGCACCAGCGCATGGATCCGCGGGTCCTCCAGGCCGAGCCGGATCGTCGCCTCGTACGTCGACGGCGGCTCGCCCCCGGTGATGTCGACCGGGTTGCCGGCCGCGCCGAACGGCGGGATGAACCGGCGGAACGCCTCGTCCAGGTCGGGCGGGATCTCCATCAGGGACAGCCCGTTGTCGGTCACCGCGTCCGACAGCAGCACGCCGCTGCCGCCCGCGCCGGTGATGATCACGACGTCGTCGCCCTTGGGAGCGGGCAGGACGGGCAGGGCGCGGGCGTACTCCAGCATGTCGTTCAGGCCCGGTGCCCGGATGACGCCCGCCTGCCTGAGGACGTCGTCGTACACCGCGTCGTCGCCCGCGAGCGCGCCCGTGTGCGAGCCGGCCGCCTTCGCGCCCGCCGCCGTACGGCCCGCCTTCAGCACCACCACCGGCTTCTTGGGCACGGTCGCCCGTGCCGCCGCCACGAACGCCCGTCCGTCCTTGAGGTCTTCGAGGTGCATGGCGATGCACTCGGTGTGCGGGTCCTCGCCGAACCAGGTCAGCAGGTCGTCCTCGTCCAGGTCCGACTTGTTGCCGAGGCCGACGATCGCCGACACACCCGTCTTCGTGGTGCGGGCGAAGCCGAGGATGGCCATGCCGATGCCGCCGGACTGCGAGGTCAGCGCCACCCCGCCCTTGACGTCGTACGGCGTGCAGAACGTGGCGCACAGGTCCTGCCAGGTGGAGTAGTAGCCGTAGATGTTCGGGCCGAGCAGGCGCACCCCGTGCCGCTCGGCGATCTCCACGATCTCCGCCTGGAGTTGGTGCTCGCCGGTCTCGGCGAACCCGGAAGGGATGAGGACGGCGTTGGGGATCTTCTTCCGTCCCACCTCCTCCAGCGCGGCTGCCACGAACTTGGCGGGAATGGCGAAGACGGCCACATCCACCTCACCGGGAACGTCCGTGACACTCTTGTACGCCTTGCGGCCCAGGATGTCATCGGCCTTGGGGTTCACCGGATGGATCTCCCCGGAGAAACCGCCGTCGACGAGATTGCGCATGACCGAGTTGCCGATCTTGCCCGCCTCGTTGGAGGCCCCGATGACGGCGACGGAGGACGGCTGCATCAGCCGGCGCATGGACGCGAGGATCTCGTCGCGGGTGTACGTCTTCCTCGCCACCGGCTGCTTCCCGGCGAGGATCACCCGGATGTCGGCGGCCATCGCGCCCTCGGGTGTCGCGATCACCGGGTTGAGGTCCACCTCGGCGATCTCCGGGAAGTCCGCCACCAGTTGGGAGACCCGCCGGATCTGCTCGGCGACCGCCCACCGGTCCACGCCGGCCTGCCCGCGCACCCCGCGCAGGATCTCCGCCGACCGGATGGAGTCCAGCATCGACAGCGCCTCGTCGGCCGTGACCGGCGCCAGCCGGAACGTCACGTCCTTCAGCACCTCGACCAGCACCCCGCCGAGCCCGAAGGCCACCACCTTCCCGAACGTCGGGTCGGTGACCGCGCCGACGATGACCTCCTGTCCCTTCGGCAGCAGCTCCTGCACCTGCACGCCCTCGATCCGGGCAGCGGCGTCGTACGCGCGGGCGTTCTCCACGATCCGGCAGAACGCGGCCCGTACGTCCGCCGCGCCCTCCACGCCCACCACGACACCGCCGGCGTCGGTCTTGTGCAGGATGTCCGGCGAGACGATCTTCATGACCACCGGCCCGCCGAAGCGTGCCGCCGCGGCCACCGCCTCGTCCACGTCCGTCGCCAACTCCTCGCCCGGTACGGCGATCCCGTACGCCTCGGCGATCACCTTGCCCTCGGGCGCGGTGAGTGCCGTACGGCCCTCGGCACGCACCGAGTCGAGGAGCGCGCGCACCCGCAGTTCCCCATCCTCTGCCATCACGTCAGATCACTCCGTTCGACTTCAGCAGGCGCAGCTCCTCGTCACCGAGGCCCAGTTCGCCGACGTAGACCTCTTCGTTGTGCTCGCCGAGCAGCGGTGAACCGGTCACCTCGACGGGGGAGTCGGAGAGCTTGAGCGGGCTGCCGACGGTCACGAACTCGCCGCGCTCGGGGTGCGGGACGCGCACCACCATCTCGTTGGCGGCCAGCGAGGCGTCCTCGATGATCTCCTTGGTGGACAGGATCGGCCCGCACGGGATGTTGTGCGCGTTCAGCTTCTCCAGCACCTCCCACTTGGGGAGGGCGGACGACCACTCCTCGATCAGCTGGAACATCTTGTTCAGCTTCGGCAGCCGGACCTCGGGGGTCGCCCACTCGGGGTCGTCGGCGAGTTCGGGCCGGCCGATGAGCTCGGTGATCGGCCGCCAGCCCACGGGCTGGACGATGACGTACACGTAGTCGTTCGGGCCGCCGGGTGCGCACTTGACCGCCCAGCCGGGCTGACCGCCACCGGACGCGTTGCCGGACCTGGGAACTTCGGTGCCGAAGTCGTCGTTGGGATATTCGGCGAGCGGCCCGCGCGCCAGGCGCTGCTGGTCGCGGAGCTTGACCCGGCAGAGGTTGAGGACGGCGTGCTGCATGGCGACGTTGACGCGCTGGCCGCGCCCGGTGCGCTCGCGCTGGAAGAGCGCCGCGAGGATGCCGGCGACTGTGTGCACTCCGGTGCCCGAGTCCCCGATCTGGGCGCCGGTGGCGAGCGGTGGCCCGTCCTCGAAGCCGGTGGTCGACATCGACCCGCCCATGGCCTGCGCGACGACCTCGTAGGCCTTGTAGTTGGTGTACGGGCCCTCGCCGAAGCCCTTGATGGAGGCGTAGACGATCCGCGGGTTGATCTCCTTGATTCGGTCCCAGGTGAACCCCATCCGGTCGACCGCACCGGGGCCGAAGTTCTCGACCATGACGTCCGAGCGCCGGATGAGTTCGGTGAGGATCTCCTTGCCGCGTTCGGTCTTGGTGTTCAGGGTGATGCTGCGCTTGTTGCAGTTGAGCATCGTGAAGTAGAGGGAGTCCACGTCGGGCAGGTCGCGCAGCTGTTTGCGGGTGATGTCGCCGGTGGGTGCCTCCAGCTTGACGACGTCGGCGCCGAGCCAGGCCAGCAGCTGGGTGGCGGAGGGCCCGGACTGGACGTGGGTCATGTCCAGGACGCGGATGCCGTCAAGAGCCCTGGTCGGAGTTGCGGTCATGACGGGCGCTCCTCACTTGTACATGGTCTGGTTCATGGTTCCGGGGGCGTAGGCGTCCGGGTCGACCCAGACGTTGATCAGGGACGGCCTGCCCGACTCGCGGGCCCGGCGCAGTGCGGGGCCGATGCCGGCGGGGTCGCGGACCTCCTCGCCGTAACCGCCCAGCATCTGCGCGAACTTGTCGTACGGCACGTCGCCGAGGGTGTTGCCGACCCGCTCGCGGTCCTTGCCGTACTTGACGGCCTGGCCGTAACGGATCTGGTTCATCGAGGAGTTGTTGCCGACGATCCCGACGAAGGGGAGGTCGTAGCGGACCAGGGTCTCGAAGTCCCAGCCGGTCAGGGAGAACGCGCCGTCGCCGAAGAGGGCGACGACCTCCTTGTCCGGGCGGGCCTGCTTGGCGGCGAGTACGAAGGGGATGCCGACGCCGAGGGTGCCGAGGGGGCCCGGATCCATCCAGTGGCCGGGCGACTTGGGCTGGACGACCTGCCCGGAGAAGGTGACGATGTCGCCGCCGTCACCGATGTAGACCGAGTCCTCGGTGAGGAAGTCGTTGATCTCGCTGACCAGCCGGTACGGGTGGATGGGGGAGGAGTGCGACCTCAGCTGCGGCAACCGCTTCTCCAGCGCCGCCTGCTCGGCCGCCCGCAGCTCCTCCAGCCACTCCTTGCGCTTGGCCGCGCCGCCGTTGAGGCGTCCGGAGGCGGCCTCGGTGACGGACTTCAGGACCATCCCCGCGTCGCCGACGATGCCTAGGTCGACGTCCCGGTTCTTGCCCACGGTGCGGTAGTCCAGGTCGATCTGGACGACCGTGGCGTCGGGGGAGAGACGCTTGCCGTAGCCCATGCGGAAGTCGAACGGCGTGCCGACGATCACGATGACATCGGCGCCCGCGAAGGCGTAGCGGCGGGAGAGCTGGAAGTGGTGCGGGTCGCCCGGCGGGAGCGTGCCGCGTCCCGCGCCGTTCATGTACGCCGGGATGTTCAGCGTCCGCACCAGCTCGACGGCGGCCTCCGTGCCCCGCGTCGTCCACACCTGACTGCCCAGCAGGATCGCCGGCTTCTCGGCGTGCACCAGCAGGTCGGCGAGCTTCTCGATCGCCTCGGGGTCGCCGGCCGAGCGGGTGGAGGCGCGGTAGGCGCCGGGCCGGGGCACTCGTGCCTGGTCGGCCGGCACCTTGGCGTCCAGTACATCGCGGGGGATCTCCAGGAAGGACGGGCCGGGCGCACCGTGGTAGCACTCGCGGAACGCCATCGACACCATGTCGGCGGCGCGGGCGGTGTCCGGGACGGTCGCCGCGAACTTGGTGATCGGCGTCATCATGTCGACGTGCGGCAGGTCCTGCAGAGATCCCATCTTGTGTTGGGTGAGCGCGCCCTGGCCGCCGATCAGCAGCATCGGGGACTCCGCGCGGAAGGCGTTGGCGACCCCGGTGACGGCGTCGGTCGTGCCGGGGCCGGCGGTGACGACCGCGCAGCCGGGCTTGCCGGTGATGCGGGCGTAGCCGTCGGCGGCGTGCGCGGCGACCTGCTCGTGGCGTACGTCGACGACTTCTATGCCCTCGTCGACGCAACCGTCGTAGATGTCGATGATGTGGCCGCCGCACAACGTGTAGATGCGGTCGACCCCCTCGGCCTTCAGCGCCTTGGCAACGAGATGACCACCGGAGATCACGTCCTGGGTGTCGTCGGGCATGGCGAAGTCCTGTCCCTTTCGTAGGGGTTGGGCGGCTCGCGGTGCACTGCATACGGACAGCCGGAGAGCTGTATGCAGTAGATTGCATACAGTCGACGAATACTGTATGAAGCTTGTTATCCCGCATCCGGTGGGTGGTGTCCAGGGGGCGTACACACTTTTCGGTCATCGGAGTCCGGCCCTTTTCGGTCAGTGCCGGGCGGACTCACGACGGCCTCGCAGACAGGAGCCACGCATGGACCTGTACGAACACCAGGCACGGCAGCTCTTCGAGGAACACGGCATCCCCGTGCCGCGGGCCGAGGTCGCCGACTCGCCCCAGCAGGCCCGCGGGACCGCCCGCCGGCTCGGCGGCCCGGCCGTGGTCAAGGCCCAGGTGAAGACCGGCGGGCGCGGCAAGGCGGGCGGAGTCAGGTTCGCCGCCGACCCCGCCGCGGCGGAGCTGACCGCACGCCAGATCCTCGGCATGGACATCAAGGGCCACCGGGTCCGCACGGTGCTGCTCGCCGAACCGGTCGACATCGCCGAGGAGTTCTACGTCTCCTACGTCCTCGACCGCAGCGCCGGCGGTTTCCTCGCCATCGCCTCCGCCCAGGGCGGCATGGAGATCGAGGAGGTCGCGGCGACCCGGCCGGAGGCGGTGGCGCGGATCCCGGTCGACCAGGCCGAGGGCGTCACCTCCGCCAAGGCGGGGGAGATCGCGAGCGCGGCCGGACTGCCCCCGCAGACCGTCGACGTCCTCGTACGCCTTTGGCAGGTACTGGTCCGCGAGGACGCCCTGCTGGTCGAGGTCAACCCGCTGGTGCGCACCGCCCAGGGGCGGATCCTCGCCCTGGACGGCAAGGTCACCGTGGACGACAACGCCCGCTTCCGGCAGGCCCGTTGGGGCGCGCGGGACGAGGAGCACCAGGACCCGCTGGAGGCGGCCGCCGCCGAGCGCGGCCTCACCTACGTCAGGCTCGACGGAGAGGTGGGGGTCATCGGCAACGGCGCGGGCCTGGTCATGTCGACCCTGGACGTCGTCGCCGGCTGTGGCGCCCGTCCCGCCAACTTCCTCGACATCGGCGGCGGGGCCTCCGCGCAGGTGATGGCCGACGGACTGTCCGTGATCCTCTCCGACCCGGCCGTGAAGTCCGTCCTCGTCAACGTCTTCGGCGGGATCACCGCCTGCGACGCGGTGGCCGAGGGAATCGTGGCCGCCGTCGACACCGTCCGGCCGACCAAGCCGCTCGTCGTCCGCCTCGACGGCAACAACGCCGCACGCGGACGCGCGATCCTCGGCGAGCGCGCCCATCCGCTCGTCGAACAGGCCACCACCATGGACGGCGCCGCCCGCCGGGCCGCCGAACTCGCCCACGCCGCCTGAGGAGCCGGGACATGGCCATCCACCTCACCAAGGAGAGCAAGGTCCTCGTCCAGGGCATGACCGGGGGGCAGGGGATGCGGCACACCCGGCGCATGCTCGCGGCCGGCACGAACGTCGTCGGCGGGGTCAACCCGCGCAAGGCCGGGCAGACCGTCGACTTCGACGGGCGGGCCGTCCCCGTCTTCGGCTCGGTCGCCGACGGCATCCGGTCGACCGGCGCCGATGTCACCGTCGTCTTCGTGCCGCCCGCCTTCGCCGAGGCCGCCGTCACCGAGGCCGCCGACGCCCGCATCCCCCTCGCCGTCGTCATCACCGAGGGCATCCCGGTCCACGACACGGTCGCCTTCACCGCGTACGCGCGCCGCAACGGCACCCGTGTCATCGGCCCCAACTGCCCCGGCCTGATCACCCCCGGCCAGTCCAACGCCGGCATCATCCCCGCCGACATCACCAAGCCCGGCCCCATCGGCCTGGTCTCCAAGTCGGGCACGCTGACGTACCAGCTCATGTACGAGCTCCGCGACATCGGCTTCTCCACCTGCGTCGGCATCGGCGGCGACCCCGTCGTCGGCACCAGCCACATCGACTGCCTCGCCGCCTTCCAGGACGACCCCGACACCGAACTCGTCGTCCTCATCGGGGAGATCGGCGGAAACGCCGAGGAACGTGCCGCCGCCTACATCCGCGACCACATCACCAAGCCCGTCGTCGGCTACATCGCCGGATTCACCGCACCCGAGGGCCGCACCATGGGCCACGCCGGCGCGATCGTCTCCGGCTCGTCCGGCACCGCCCGCGCCAAGCAGGAGGCGCTCGAGGCGGCCGGAGTCAGGGTCGGCCGCACGCCGACCGAGACGGCCCGGCTGGTCCTGGACACCCTCGGCGCCGGCTGACTCCCGCGGCACCGCCCCTCCTCACACCGAAGCTTTGCCCACCCCGCCCCGACCGTGCACCGAGAGCGGAGCCGACGTATGACACCGACCCTCACCCCGAACCCGCCGCCCCCGAACCCGGCCGGGCGCCCGGCCGGCCCGACCCCCGCGCTCCTGAAACCCGGCACGGCCTACGCCGACGCCTGGCGGCGCTGTCTCGCCGCCGCGCCCGAGGCCTTCCGGGACGACCGCGTCCTCAACCTCTGGGGCGCGGAGTGGCGGCCCGACGGACGGACGCTCCCGGCGACCACCTCGGTCGACGGCACCCCGATCGCCGGCGCCCCGCGGCTCGACGGCGCCACCGCCCAGCAGGCCGTACGAGCGGCCCTCGACCAGCACCGCGCCTGGCGGCACATCCCGCTGTCCGAACGGCGGGCGCGGATCGCCGCCACCCTGGACGCGTTCACCGCACACCGTGAGCTGCTCGCCCTGCTTCTCGTCTGGGAGATCGGCAAGCCCTGGCGGCTCGCCCTCGCCGACGTCGACCGGGCGATCGACGGCGTGCGCTGGTACGCCGACGGCATCGAGCCCGTGCTCGCCGGCCGGACCCCGCTGGAGGGACCGGTCTCCAACATCGCCAGCTGGAACTACCCGATGAGCGTGCTCGTGCACGCCGCCCTCGTGCAGGCCCTGGCCGGCAACGCCGTGATCGCCAAGACCCCGACCGACGGCGGAGTCGCATGCCTCACCCTGGCCATGGCGCTGGCCGCCCGCGAGGGAGTGCCGGTCACCCTGGTCGGCGGCAGCGGCCGCGAGCTGAACCGGGCACTGGTACGGGCACCGGAGATCGGCTGCGTGTCCTTCGTCGGCGGCCGCGACACCGGAGCCGACGTCGCCACGGCGGTCGCCGGCCTCGGCAAACCGCACATCCTGGAACAGGAGGGCCTGAACACCTGGGGCATCTGGGACTTCTCCGGCTGGGAGCGGCTCACCGCCATGATCCCCAAGCTCTTCGACTACGGAAAACAGCGCTGTACCGCTTACCCGCGTTTCGTCGTGCAGCGTTCCCTGTTCGACGCGTTCCTGGCCGCCTACCTTCCCGCGGTCCGCTCCGTCAGCGTCGGCCACCCCCTGGCGGTGGCGGACCCGGCCGACCCGCTCCCCGAGCTCGACTTCGGCCCGCTGATCAACGCCGCTAAGGCCAAGGAGCTCACCGACCAGGTCGCCGAGGCCGTCGACCGGGGCGCCGTACCGCTGTACCGGGGGCGCCCCGACGAGACGCGATTCCTACCGGGCCAGGACACCTCCGCCTACGTCCACCCGGTGACCCTCCTCAACCCGCCGCCGTCCTCCCCGCTGCACCACGCGGAGCCCTTCGGCCCGGTCGACACGATCGTCCTGGTCGACACGGAGGCCGAGCTGCTGGCCGCCATGAACGCGTCCAACGGCGCGCTGGTCGCCACCCTCGCCACGGACGACCGGGCCACCTACGACCGGCTCGCCCCGCACATCCGCGCCTTCAAGACCGGTCACGGCGTCCCCCGCTCCCGGGGCGACCGCGACGAACTGTTCGGCGGTTCCGGCGCGTCCTGGCGCGGTGCCTTCGTCGGCGGCGATCTTCTGGTGCGAGCCGTCACCCGGGGCCCTGTGGGCGAGCGGCTGCCCGGGAACTTCCCGGAGTACCAGCTCATGCCGTGACTCTCACACGACGTACACGGAATCATGCATTCCGTACACGTCCGCCGACCAGGCGGCCCGGCTCGTGCCGGGCCGCCCCACGGGACGGATACGCAGGTGAAACGCGCTCCGAAACCTTGGTATTGTTGTCCATGTCGCCGCGGGGAACACCCCCGGCAAGGCGGCAGACACCTAGTCCGGGTGGCGGAATGGCAGACGCGCTAGCTTGAGGTGCTAGTGCCCTTTATCGGGCGTGGGGGTTCAAGTCCCCCCTCGGACACTCCTTATAGCGATACGGAATCGAGGGCCTCGACCTTACGGTCGCGGTCCTCGTTGCGTTGTCGTACGTGATCGTGATGCCCAGGGCCTCGTAGAGGGGTTCCTTCTTCTCGGCGTCGGCGGTCTGGATGCGTTGTGCGATGTCTCCGAGTCTCTCAGTAATCTTCCGGATCTGGTCGGGGGTGAGCGGTGGTTCCTTCTTCCGGGTGACGGCGGGGAGGGCGTCGAGCTTCTTCTGTGCCGCCTCTTTGTCGCGTTGGGCGTCGTTGATCCACTGGGTGACGACGGCTGGGTCGGCTCCGGTGTCGAGGGCGGCCTTGTAGCGGGCGAGGCGCCGCTCGCATTCCTTGATCGCCTGGCGGGCTTGGGCCTGCTCGGGGGTCTGGGGCTGCGTGGCGCTTGCTGCGGCGCTGGCGTGGCTGAGCGCGGTGAGGGTGGCGGTGAGCCGGCCCGGGGCGAAGGCGCGGGCGATCCAGGTGTCGAGTGCCCGGCAGATGATGTCTTCGCGCAGGTTGATGGTGCGCGGGTGGTCGAGGCCGGGGTAGAGGGCTGCTTCCTGTTCCTTGTACTCGCATCGGTAGTAGACGCGGTCGCGGATCGCAGAGGGCTGCATCTTCCGGCCGCACAGCGTGCACTTCACCCGGCCTCGCAGGACGTAGGCCCGCCGGTCGCTTCGCCTGTTGGGGCGTTCCTGCCGCTGGTAGGCGCGGGCGCGTTGCCTCCGGGCTCGTTGGGCGGCTTCGAAGAGTTCCTTGGTGATGAGCGGCTCGTGTGCGGGTTCGTTGGACCAGATCCATTCGTCGGTGTGGTTGTGGGTCATGGTGGTGCGGTGGCCGAGGGTGACGTCGTCGATGTCGAGGAGGCGTTCTTCCTTGCGTTGTTTGTTCCAGACCTCATGGCCGGTGTAGCGGGGGTTGTGGAGGATCGCTCTGACCGCACCGGCCTGCCATCCGGATTTCGTGCGGTGTGGGTTGCGGGCGGCGTCGTGGGCGGAGGGGCAGGGGACGTTGTTGCTGTCGAGTCGGCGGGCGATGGCCTCGTCGCTCATGCCGTCGACGTACGGGGTGCCGACGTACAGGGTGAAGATGCGCAGCACGACGGGTGCGGTTTCGGGGTCGGGTTCGAGTTTGTGCAGTTGCTGTCCGGTGGCTGCTTTGGCGGGGTTGGGGTGGATTCCGGCGTCGGTGATCCGGTAGCCGTAGGGTGGTCGTCCCCCGAGGTAGCGGCCCTGGAGTTTGGCCTGGGAGCTCATGGCGGTGCGGACGCGGATCTTGATGCGGTTGCGTTCGCCCTTGCTCATGCCGCCGAAGACGGACATGACGAGGTCATGGGCCTCGTTGTCCGGGTCGATGGGGCCGCCGACCTCGGGGACCCACAGGGGGATGCGGAAGTGGACGAAGACGGGGAAGGTGTTGCCGAACTGGTTGCCGTAGAAGGTGCGTTGTGGCTCTCCGATGACGACGGCGTCGAATCCGCGGTTGGGGTCGCGGAGTGCTTGGAGGAGGTCGTTGGCGCGTGGGCGCCGTTGCCAGGGCAGGGAGCGGCTGTGGCCGATGTCGAAGTACTCGGCGACGATGCGGCCGTCGGCGGGTTCGATCAGGGCTCGGGCGCGGGTGAGCTGCCAGTTTCTGGAGGCCTCGGGGTCTTGCAGGTCCTCGGTGGAACAGCGTCCGGCGAAGGCGAAGCGGATCACGTGTGGTCAGACCCCCAGCGATTGTGGTGTGCAGCGTGATGCGGGTGCTATGTGGCGGTCTGTCGTACCTCGAACGGGCGAGAAGAGCCAGCGGGCCTGCCTGCCTGGAGTCCTTCGAGCTCGGGGTGTGGCCGGTCGGGATCGGCGCTTATGGCGTGAAGGAGCTCAAGGAGGGCGGCAGCAACGGATGCCGTCACGTCGGGTGGCTCCTCGGGGAGGGCCACGTGGATCTTCTGCGGGTTGTCCGGACTTGAGTACGGCTCGGATGGGGGCTGGGGCATGCGCTGCTGGGCGTCAGGGCCAGGGGGAATCGTCGGTGCCGGCACATCCCGTATAGAGATGTTGCACGTCGGTTTTGCCGTTCGGCTGGCCAAGGCAAGCCGGCCGGCTGCGGATTCCGTTGGTCCATTCCGGCCCGGACTGAACCCGGCGTACAGCCCGACTCGTCTGCCATTGGGGCGCTGACCAGGCGAAACTACCTGGTCAGGGCCCCAGTGCGTGCTGTGGGAGTTCCCGCATGTACCTGCGGTTTCCCGGGAGTTCCCGGGCGGTTGTGCACTGGATGTGCATTGATCTTGGGGCGTCGGAGCGGCTGTCTCGCAGGAAACGTTGGCGGAGCGCACCGGGCGGCGATTACTTAGGCCGCCATGAGACTCCAGCCTGAACCGCTGGACGGTTGCGGCTCAGCGGCAGGACAGTCCGTTTCCCTGGAGCCGAGCGGTGTCGTGTGCCGGGTGACGGCTCATGGCTGTCGAGCCCTGGCGAGGTGTAGTAGGGCCCTGGGCGTCGTAGGGGAGTTCAGCGGCGCTGAGGAGCGTGTCTACGAACGTGATGGAGTTCCGGTTCAATGTATAGGCCACGCATTACCGTGGATCTGGCGAATTAGCAAAACGCCAGGTCAGGCGGGGTCGGCCTAGATTCGGGTCGACCCCGTTCGCGTGCCCATGGCTGGATTTTGGCTGGATGATCTGACGCTCCGTCACCTGTTGTCATCCGTTGTTCTCCGCACGCTGGCTGGATCGCGGCTGGACGTAGCTGAACGGCGAGTCAGTTCGGAGGGGCGGCGCGTATGCCCGCGTGGGCCGAGCGTTTCGGGTGATCGTGCCCTGGGGCCTGGATGGGGCGTACGGCCGTGTCGTTGCCCGCACGGGCCGGTTGGCTGGACGTCGTGCTGGTCCCGGCCCGCGTCTGGCCGCAGGTTCGAGTCCTGGGCAGTGGTGATCACGCCGCTCTCCGCCGCCCGCGCGGAGTTCACAGCACGCTTCTCCAAGCGGTCCTTCGGGGACACCCAGAACCTCCCCTCATCTCCCTGAAGGATCACGCCGGGGACACGCTCGGTGTGCTGATCAGCCGCACGTTGGACTTCGCTCCCAGCATCTTCGCCGTGCGACGTGTGGCTCAACAGAAGGGCCTCCGCCTGATCCGCGAGTCGAACGGAGAGCAGCGGCCGACGCCGCTCGCGGAGGCTTCTGTTCAGCAGACTCTCGACGCAGTCGTGAGCGAGGTCGGGGCGCTCGAAGGTGCCGAGCTGTACCTCAAGGTGGGCCGCAAGGTCGCCCGTATCGACGTTTGAAGTCACGGACGGTGTCAGCTCACGCAGGTGGGCCGACACCGTTCTGTTGGCCCCACGGTGCGACTGGCAGGCGTGTTGTCAGGACCACAGTTGATGGTCATGAGAAGGGGCAGCGTCCCCGATCGATAGCGCCCAAGTGAGATCGTTGAAGGTACGCCTGGGCCGCTCAAACGGATCACGAGGCCAGCCGCGGCCGAGGGCAAGTCGGCCGATTATCTGGACCGCCAACGCCCCGCAGTCTGCTCGGCCGGGGCTGGACTTCGATGGCGGCGAGGTCATCGGGAGACAGCTCGACCCCTCCTATTCCTGATACTGCCAGCTCGCTCGGTACGTCAGGAAAGGTCACGAAGCGCATCGGAGCGTGCATGGAACGAGTCGTTCAGGGCATTTTCATGGAGCGAGTTCTGGACTCTGGCGGTGAGTCCCAGGGCCTTGCCCCAGGCATCCACCATGTCGGCGCTCTGCTGCTCAAAGACGTCCGAGCTGTTCTTGAGTCCTCCTGCGCGCAGGGTGCTCCACCATGTGTCGACAAGGTGCCCGACAGGGTCCTTTTCGTAGGAAGGTGGTGTGGAAGCCTGCTTCGTCGCCTTCACGAAGACGTCTCGTTGCCATTCCTTCGCCTGTGATTCGCCGAGGTCACGGCGGACGCCGGTGGCGACGGCGTCCAGAGAGCCGAACATACGCGAGTTCCGCGCAGGCGGAACGGTGAGGTTGTAGCCGGTGGCGCCACGCGGCACTGCGGCGAGCTGCTCGGCGGCGTATCGGGTCGAGGCCGCACGCACCGTGGCGTAGGCCGCGGGGTCCTCCGAGACGCCACGTAGGACGCGGAGCAGCGTGCTGCGTGTCACCGCCATGTGAACGCCGTCCGCGTCCTCCCAGGCCGGCTTGTCCGGAAGGCCATGCACGGCGTAATCGGCGTCCCCGATACCCAGGATCGACGCGGTGTCCGGCGCGTAGTCCGCGAGGGATTCGGCGAGGGGTGTACGGAGTGTGGCGTCAACGCGCTGGCCGTTCTTGGCCAGGCTCTCGTCGACAGTCACCAGAACAGTCTTCATCGTCTGCGCCTGCTGGAGCGAGTGCCGGTGCGGCTGGGCTCCCACGGTGGCCTTTTCGACAGCTGACCCGAGTTCGGAACAACTCATCCCGGGGCGGTAACTGCTGCCCAACGCCGTGTGCAGGCGCTTGTCACCGAGCAGGTCGTCGCATGTCCCGGCGTGCCCGTCCGAGCCTAGAAGCAGCCAGGTCGCGACACCGCCGACCGCCGTCGCACCAGCGACGGCGGCAGTGATGACGACGAGACGGCGCCGCCTCGAGCGGCGGGAGGGTGCTTCAGGCATGGTTTTCCCTTGACGGAGTGTGGGGCTGGGAGGCGGTTCGGTCAGAGGTACTTCCCGGCCGTGTTCGCTCCCCTGTCGTGACCGTTGAGCATCGCGTTTTTGAACGCGTCGATCCGGTCCTTGCCGGCTGTCGAGTCGGGGTCGATGTCTGAGCGGCCGTGTGCCCACCCATCGACCATGAGGGCCGCCTGGTTGTTGGCGTCGAGGTAGTTGTCAGCGACCTCGGCATCGGCTTTCGCGTCCACCCCCGCCTTCATGTCGTTGTCCCACTCCCAGGCCCATGTGTCCACACCTCGCTGGAGGGCGTCACCGACTGGGAAGCTGCCTTCCCCCCCTGTAGGAATCGTCATAGGAGTAAGGGCTCCGCCGATGATGTGGTAAGCGATCTTCGCCTTCCAGTCGGCCGCGCTGTAGCCGTCCGTACGCTCATCGTTGATCACATCTTCCCGGATGGCTGTATACGCGCCGAGCGCAGCGCCCGCCTTGCCCAGCGGCCCGGTCTTCTCGAAGTCGGTCTCGCCCGCCGGTATCTTGTTCAGTTCCTCATTGATGTAGCGGGCCTCGGCCTTGTGCAGCGTCGCGTAAGCATCGGGGTCCTCGGACATCCCTCGCATGACCTGTACCAGGTCCTTCTCCGACACGGCCATGTGCGCCGTGCCCCCGCTGTTGAAGTACCCGTCCCCCGTCGCGTGGCTCACGTAGTCCGCGCTCATGCCGCCCAGGATCTCGTGCGTGTCGTTCGTGTACTGGGCCAGCGCGTTCGCCAGGGGCTTGCGCAGGTTCTCGGGCACAGTGGCGTCGTTACCAGAGGTCGGCTTGAGATCTTCGATGACGTTGTGCATGACACGTGCCTGGGCGTCGCTGTGCGGCATATTGGGCCAGGGATCCTGGCCGTCTTTCAAGGGGAGATGTCCCGTTGCCGCGGCTTCGAGCGCCGCCCCCAGTCCCGTCCGACTCAAGGGGTCGTCAACGGTCGCAAAGCCCGCGTCGTCGAGCACGTTCTTCGGCCAGTCCCGAGTGTTGAGCAAGTAGTGCAGGTGATCATTGCCGACATGGTCGGCGCCGCTGCCGTTGCCGGCCGGATCGAAGAAGTGAGTCGCGGCATCGGGGTTGTTGCTCATTACGGCGAGGAGCCCGTCGAGGGCGTCGGCACGGACGCCGTCGTGGCCCGTTCCCCATCCGGTGAAGAGGCCCGCATGCTTCTTCTCGGCGCCGATCATGTCGTCGCCCATCTGGTACAGGAACTGGTCGTCGTACTTGGTGTCGCTCTGCTGCATCATGCCGACGACCGACTGGTAGCCGTACAGCGGATTCGACGTGGAGCCGTAGTTCTTTGTGCCGTACTTCTCCAGCCCCTGCATCCACTGGCGGTAGAAGGCACCGTCGGCACTGTCCAGCCATGCCTTGAACTTCGGTGATCCCGGAGGCATCTCGGCGACCGAGCCCGGCACCTGCGTGGCGTTGGCGACCGCGTCGGCCAGCCCGCCCTGCAGGTCCATGTACACGTTCTGGTGGCTCTTGTCGGACGAGTAGGCGAGATCGTTCAGCTCGTTGGTGAACTTGATCGTGTTGTCCGGCCCCAGGCCTTGCAGGAAGGTCTGGCTGAACGCCTTGTCGCCCTTGTTGTCCCGGAAGGCGCGGCGCAGCTCGGCGAGGTCGGCGGCGGAGACCTTGTCACCGTGTGCGACTCGCCGGGCGATGTCGTCCGCCTCCTGGGCCTCGTACTTCTCGATGTCGCCCTGCGCCTTGCCGTTGAAGCCGGGGACCGTGCCGTCGCCCATGTCGGGGCCCTTCACGACGGCGGCGAACGCGACCTCGACGCCCTTGTCGGCGTCGTCCACGTCCTTCACGCACTGGTCGATGCGGGCCTGCCAGGAGGCGACGGACTTACGGACGCTCTCCTGGGAGTCGGGGTCGTGCGCCAGTTCCTGCTTCTCGCCCTGACTGAGCTTCCCGGTGTCGTACGAGACCACGCCCTGGTCCGACACCTTCATGCCTTTGGCGATGGCGTCGTCCCGGGCCGACTCCAGCTTCTTGCGCAGGTCCACGAACTGGGTGTGCGCATCACGCAGGAGCGAGGCGATCGCCTTGGCCTCGGTCTGGGCGCTCTGGAACTCCGTGAGCCTGACACCGAAGCGCGCGTTGGCGGCCTGCTGGCTCTCCCCCGCGAACGTCGGGCGCAACGTGATGCCGTGGACGTCCCGCCGGTACGCGGTCTCCTGCTTGTTGAAGTCCTTTGCCATGTCGTCCCAGCGTTCGGCGGCCGTGGTGAGCGTGGACAGGTCGGTCGTCAGGATCTCGTGGTAGGTCGGCATGGGTCCCCGTTGGAAGCAGTGAATTCGGTGGCGTACGAGACAGCTCGGCTGTCTGTCAGTGCTTCGGCGGCGGTGAGTACGTGTCGAACACGGATACCTTGCGCGCCGTACCGGCCACTCCTGTGTCCGTTCCGGTCAACACGGTGTTGTTGTTCCGGAGGGCCGATTCATCCCCCGCCAGCCGGTTCAGAAAGTTCTGGACCTGTTCGCCCCAGATCTTGTGCGCCTTGCTCACGGCAGTGGACGTGAGCCAGCCGTGTCCGTCCTTCGCATCGAACGCCTTCACCACGGCGCCCGTCTCGTCGTCCGCCTGCTGCCCGGCCTTTTTGGTATCTGGTTCGATGTCCTTGCGGAGAGTGTCCGCTGCGGCCTTCTTCTCGTCCGGAGAGTGCGCGAGGTCGGGCCCGCCACCGCCCGGGATGTCCTGCAGGTGATTGAGCCGCATACCCACCGGGTGTACGGCATGGCCGTGCGCCATGTGCCGATCTCCTGCCGACTCGGACATAAACTCTCTCTCCCCGTTACACCTCGGTTGGCGTGCGCCTGCCAGGCTAGCAACCGCACTCGTGCTTCTCAGTGGCGACGCTTCCTCGTGGCAACAGCCGCAACAACTCCGCCGATGAGTACCGCAGCTCCTATGCCCAGTGCGACCCACAGAGTGTCGCTTCCGCCCTTGTCGGAGGAAGCTTCGGTCGCCGCTTTGCCGTCCTTCGCCTGCGAGGCGGAGTCCTTGGAACCGGCAGTGTCGGAAGAGGGCGACGCGGAGGATGTGGCTGAGAAGTCCGGCAGCGGGTAGGCATTGGCCGGCCCGGGATCACCGGGGTTCTGCAGGGCGATGCGCGGCCGCACGATGCCGTAGCCGATGGAGTCGTTGCGCTTGGCGCCGTCCGTGGGGGCGCCGGCGGTGTTGAGCATGACGCGGAGGACCTGGTTGTTGGTCCAGTTCGGGTGCTTGGACCAGATGAGGGCGGCGCTGGCGGAGGCGAGGGCGGTTGCGTCGCTGGTGCCATGGGAGCGGCAGAGGTCCTTGCCGTTCGGGCAGGCGTGGTACATCTCGTCGCCGGGGGCCGCGATGTCGATCTGTGGACCGTACTGGGATTCCTTCGTCTTACGGAGACCACGGCCTACGGCGCCCACCGCCACCACTCCGGGAGTCCCTGCGGGGTATTCGACTTCCGAGGTGCCGTCATTACCGGATCCGGCGAAGATCAGGGCTCCCTTGTTCAGGGCGTACTTCACGGCGGCGGTGAGTTCATCCGATCCCACGGGCGCGGCCAGGGAAATGTTGATGATCCGAGCGCCGGAGTCGACGGCGTACCGGATTCCCCGGCTCGCTACTTTGCTGAACTCAACGGTGTGGTCCGGTACGCGGACGGGCAGGATCTTGGCGCCCGGTGCGAGACCGAAGGTTCCGCTACCGCCGTTCGCCTTGCCGGTGCCCGCGATGAGAAGGCCCATCGTGGTCCCGTGACCGTCGAAGCTCGTGTGTTCGTCCCCCGACGACTGCGGCGCCTCGTCCAGGCCGGGAAGCACCTGTCCCTCCAGATCAGGAATGTTGCCGTCAACGCCCGAGTCGATGACCGCGACTGTGATGCCCTTACCCGTGCTCGTCCGCCACATCTGGTCGGCCTTCATGGTCGTGAGGTACCACTGCTGCTCCCGAATGGTCTCCGCCTGGGCGGGTGCGGCGGTCATGCCCACCAGCAGCAAGCCCACGGCTCCGGAGACAACGCTCCCAAGACGGCCGTTCCTCAACCTGTCGGCAGGCATCCGCTTCCTCTTGGTTCTGGTGGTTCGGGTGGTTCTCTTGATTCCGGGCTGCTCTGGGGCTGGCGTCACTCGGTGGTGGGAGGCGCTGATCGGGGGCCTTCCGGGCGCCCGTTCTTCCGCCGCTCGGCGCGCTTGTGGGTCGGTTCGGTCTGCTCGCTGTTCCGGCGCGAGGTTGACGGCCTGGAGCCGTTCGCCGACGCGCCAGAGGGTTCCGTGCCTCCCGACTGGGTCATGGTGCGTCTGAACGGCCGGCCGGCCGGACGCGTCTGCTGCTGTGGACGGCCTCCCACGATGCCCTTCTCGGCAGGCGGAAACCCACCTCGCCGCTCGGCCGAGACTGGTCCCTGGGCGGGGTTCGCTCCTCTGGGACCAGCGCCTATGGTCCGACCGGCGGACCCACGCCCGGTCGTGCCGGATTCGGGCGTGTCGCCGCCCACGACCGTACCCCGCGGCAACCTGTTGGCCGGCTGGCCCGTAGTGGGTGCGGTCGGGCGACCGCCGACGATGCCCTTGCTGACGGGCGCACGACCGGGTCCCTCACCGGCGACCGCTCGCCCGGGCATCGCAGTCGTACGGCCTCCCGTCACCGACTGCGCCGGGCCCACGGGGCCTCTGGGCGTGGTCGTGCCGCCAGTGGCTGGTCCACGTGTCGGTGTGGGTTCCGAGATCTCCTGTCGTGGCATGGGCATCGGACGGCCGCCCGTCACCGTACGCCCCGTGCCTCCAGGGCTCACTGGCAGGCCGAGGCCGCGGCCTGAGGGCAGCGGAAGAGGGCCCGCAGGCGGGCCTCCAGCATGACCCCCTGTCGGCACGTCGACCGGGCCCGGAGGCGTAGGTGTGGTCGGTGCCGGTGGCGAAACCACCGTTTCGTCGATTTTCGTGCCTATGTGGGCCGGGACATCGGGCAACGGCTGGTGGACCGTCCCTCGGCCGGTATGGTTTCGCACCCCGGAAACGCTGGCTGTGGCAGTTCCGCCGTCCTGCGCCGCTTCGCGCGTCGTCCGGTGCGTTCCCGTCGTGGCCGTCGGCCCGGCTGGTCCCCTAAGAAGTCATCTCATTTGGCGAGTCGGCGGTAGCAGATCAGGGTGCAGGCGATGCTGGTGAAGGCGAGGAAGTGCTCGGCTTTGCGCTCGTAGCGGCGGTGCAGTCGCCGGCATCCGGCAAGCCAGGACATCGTGCGTTCCACCGTCCAACGGTGGCGACCCAAGCGGGTCGAGGACTCGATGCCCTTGCGGGCAATGCGATGTGTGATGCCCCGCTCGCGTAACCATCGCCGCAGGTGGTCATAGTCGTATCCCTTGTCGGCGTGGAGCTTTCCCGGCCTGCGTCGTCGACGTCCGCGCCGGGAGCGGATCGGCGGTATGCCCTTCACCAGAGGGATCAGCGCCTGGCTGTCGTGCAAGTTCGCTCCCGAGATCCCGACGGACAGGGGCAGACCGGTCCTCTCGGTGATCAAGTGGATCTTCGAGCCGTACTTGCCCCGGTCGACAGGATTCGGGCCTGTCATGTCCCCTTTTTCAGGGCCCTCATGTTCACCGAGTCGATCGCGCAGCGGGACCAGTCCAGCTCACCGCGGGCGCCGAGCTCGTCGAGGACCAGACGGTGCAGCTTGGCCCAGACCCTGGCCTTCGTCCACTCGGCGAAGCGCCGGTGAGCCGTCGCTCCCGACGGCCCGAACGATGCAGACGGCAGCTGCTGCCACGTGCAGCCCGACGTGGCCACGAACACGATCGCAGCCAGCACCTCCCGGTCACCGTGCCGACGTCGGCCGCCTCCCTGAGGTCGAGAAGGCGCTTCCGGCACCACCCGCTGGAACAGCTCCCACAACTCATCCGGCTCCAGCCGCTCAACAATCCCCACGCCAGCAGGCTACCGAAGAATCCAAATGAGATGACCTTTTAGCCCAGCAGGCCGCGCCTGATGGCGCTCATGCGCACGTGTCGTCGACGTCGGAGCCGATCACCGCGCTCAGGGCTTGCAAAGCGTCATCGTATTCGTGACGGTCGAACTGGAACGGACCGAATGCCACATAGTCGCGGGCCTTGCGGTGCGGTTGCTCAAAGGCGTCCCAGGTCACGAAGTCGGCCGTCGCGGTGATGCGGGCCAGGAGGGGCCAGCATCCCCACTCGCCGCATTCACAACCGAGAACGGGTGTCTTCGGCCCCATCGCGTTGGTGGACCGTCCGAGGAAGTGATCCTGCATCGGGCCGAACCTGTAGAACTCCGGGATCAGACCGCCGTAGGCGTCGCCTGCGGGCTGCATCCCGGCCGCGATCTCGAACCCGTCGATCAGCTCGGTGAGTGGTGCTCCGTCGATGCGGGGGACGACCACGAGCGGGCCGCCGTCGCCACGGTGCCGGCAGTCGAACCGGATGTCATTGCTGGTCATCCAGTGATTGTGCCAGCGAAGCTGTTCCCTCCACCTGGGTAAATTGAGCTGGGGCTATGCGTGGCATGCCGAAGTCGATCGCCGTACCGCCGGGAGTTTGTCGGTCCATGTGAACGAGCTTGTCTTCGGCTCCAGCCAGGCTGACCCGGAGCCCTTCGACCTCCCCGAGCCAGCCCTCGCGCTCGGCCTCGGCGATGCGGGCGACGAGGTTGTCGCGGATCTCCTCCAACCGGCCGCGCTGGGCCGGGTCCGGCCGGAGAAGCGAGCAACGAACGCAAGCTTCTCTGAACTAGGTGACTGCGCTTGCCCACAAGTGGGAGAACCGGCTGTCGACGCCAGTGTGGTACGGGTAGGGGGTGGGACGAGAGCGAGGGCGGATCAGCGCTGAGTTCGACCGGCGGGCTGCGACCTACGACGCCAGTGCCATGCACCGGTGGCAGGCGCAAAAGGCCGTTCGCTTGGCTGCACCACGCCCGCACACATGGGTTCGCGACGTGGCCACCGGCACAGGGCTGGCCGCGCGGGAGGCCGCCGCGGTGACGGTCGGAGATGGCTGATCGGCGTGGACCTCTCACCCGACATGCTCCGCGTCGCCCGCGAGCGTTCACCGGGTGCTGTCGCGAGGGTGTCCACGTCGTTTGTCACAAAACGATCTTGGACACCCTCGTTCTCGTCTCCGCAGGCACCCCTTGGACCACACCACCAGGAGGAACCAGTGTCATACCCGCAACTGCTCACCCCCGAGGAGAAGCTCGCCGACGCGAAGAAGCTGTTGAGCCTCCCGCGTATCGTCGTGATTTGCGGTTCCACCCGCTTCATGACCGAGATGAACGAGGCCGATCTGCGGGAGACCAAAGCCGGAAAGATTGTCGTCAAACCGGGCTGTGACATGAAGTCGCCGCACGAACTTTGGTCCGATCCTGTCGAGGCCGAGGCGCTGAAGGTTCGACTTGACGATCTGCACCGGGCGAAGATCCGGCTCGCTGATGAGGTGCTCGTTGTGAATGTGCGCTCGAGTTCCCCATCGCCCCGCTCCCCGCGGGCGGTGCCCCCGGTCCTGCGGAGTGCGCTGACAGTCCTCTGTCACCCTCAAGGGTGAACAGCGAGGAAGTCTCAGAATTCATGAGCTTCTATCCGACAGCCTGAGATTCCGCTGGTTATGGCGAAGTTGAGGGGGCGGGATGTCGCTCGCTGTCATCCCCGCGTGCCGTACGCGGACAGCTGCAGCGACTGCCTCGCCTGGGGCACCTGGCACCGCCACGGCCGCTGTGCAGCCTGCACCTCCTTGCGTAACCGCGGCCACCAGACCGGCGCTTGCGCGACCTGCCGCCGCACAGTGCCGCTCCTCAAACACGGGGTATGCCGGCTGTGCCGCTGCCAGGCCCAAGCCGTTCCACGGACCTGGCAGCGTCCAGACCTCACCACGGCGGCCACCACCGGGCAGCAGCTGTTCATCGCCGATCTGGTCCGGCGGGTCCACCTCGCCGCCCGACCGCGGGAGCGCGGCTCACCCGAAGCGCACGAGCCCGCCGGCGTCTCCTCCTGGGCGTTGCCCCGGTGGCGTCAGGATCCGCTGTTCATCGCCGAGCGGGACATGTCGCGCGTCACCGTGCCCGACGTCGAGCCGATCGATCCCGCCTTCACCGCCTACGTCTCGGCGCAGGCCGAGGCCAACGCCGAGGCCCGAGGCTGGTCACCGGCCTTGCGTGAGCGCGTGCTGCGAAGCCTGTATCTGCTGACCGCCGTCCACGGCCCGCACGAGAACATCAAGGCCAGCACTGTCGCCACGCTGCCGCGCCAGCGAGCCAAACGCGCTATTACCCGAGTCACCGAGGTCCTCGCCCACCTCGACCTCCTCGACGACGACCGCATCGACCCGCTCGACGCGTGGATCCAACGCCGGCTCAGCAACGTACACCCGGAGATCCGCACAGAAGTCCTCGTGTGGATCCGCATCGTCCGACGCGGCGGGCCCCGCCGCCGTCCCCGCTCGACCGCCACTGTCCGCAACCAGGTCGATGCCTCGATCCCATTCCTCCTCGACTGCTCAAAGCGCTACCGCACCCTTCGCCAGGTCACCCGCGCCGACCTCACGCAGTGGCTGTCCCAGTGCGCGGCACCGCACAACGAAGCCGTCGCGCTGCGCAACATGTTCAAAGCGCTCAAGAGCCAACAGCTGCTGTTCGCCAACCCCGCACGTGGCCTGAGCCTGGGGGCCAGGCCAGGCTCGGTGCCCACGCCACTGAGCCCCGAGGCGATCCAGACATTGGCCGCGGCCGCCGAGGGCGACCCCGCCCTGAAGCTGCTGATCGCCCTCATCGGCATTCACGCGCTCTACCCCCACCAGGCTCGGGAATTGCCTTTGGCTGCCTTCGACTTCACCGGCGGTCGACTCATGCACGGCGACATCGACCACCCTCTCGACGCCTTCACCCGTCAGGCCGCTGCCGACTACATCCAACTCCGGCACTCTCGCTGGCCACACACCCGCAACCCCCACCTGTTCCTCAGCTCGCAGACCGCGCACTCTGGCACGCCGGTCACCATCGGCTGGATGCACCCCTTGCTCAAGGATCTTCCGGTCACCGCCCAACGCCTCCGCGAGGACCGGATCCTCGAAGAGGCCGCCGTCACCGGCGCCGACCCGCAACACCTGTGCGCGGTATTCAACATCACCCCCGACACCGGACTGCGCTACACCCGGACATTCCACCCCGACCCCTTTGGCCGACCGAGACCAGGAGGACACGCCGTGACTGGCAACCGCCCTGGCTGCGTCCCCGTCACCGACCCACTCGCTCCGGCGGCGAAGCACTCGCTCACCCGGACACCGAATTCGTCATGCACTTCGACACTGAATTACTGACTGGCTTTGACCGCGAAAACCATTGGTGCGCGGCTTGCTCCGCTGATGGACTGACGTCCTACCGTGAGTCTGCCGCGTGACGGAGGTAGTGGTTGTGACAGGTTATGACGTGCTTGCCGAGGTGTACGAATGGCTCATCTCGGATGCAAAGTTGCCTCCAGCCGAGTTCGCTGCGTCGTTCGACGACGTCCTCAATCTCCTGCCGTCGAACGCTCACGTCCTCGACTGTTCGTGCGGAACCGGACAGTTGGCGGTTGGCCTCGCCGGTCGTGGCATGCAGGTTGTCGCAACTGACGCCAGCGAGGCGATGGTTCGTCGGACTGCAGAGTTGTCTGAGGAGTTCGGGGCATCCGTCCGGGCCGTACGGGCGAACTGGGAAGAGTTGCCCGGCCATTTCCAGGACAACACGTTCGACATGGTGTTCTGCGTTGGCAACTCGCTTCACCATGCCACGGGCGCGACAGGCAGGGGTGCTGCTCTGGAGTCGATGTCACGGCTTCTGCGCCCCGGCGGGCGCTTGGTACTCACATCCCGCACTTGGGAACTCGTGAGGGCCAGAGGTTCCCGGCTGGACATCTGGGACCGACTCGTCCGCCGGAACGGTCGCGATGCCGTCGTAATTTACCGCTGGGAGATTGCGCCGCATTGGGAGGATGAGCACCATATCGAGATTGCGATCGCCCAAGTTGATGCGACTGGGCCGGTTCTTGTCCGCTCGGAACTGCTGTCCTGCTGGCCCTACCGGTACGAGGAACTCGAAGTCGAGCTGCACCGGGTCGGACTCCAGACGGAACTGAGCACGTTCGATCTTGAGGCCGAGAACTACATGGTGGTCGCGAGCAAGGTATAAACACCGGACTCTCAGTCCCTGGCCGGACCGCGCGGTTGCTCGCAGGACGCTTGCGCCCTCTCATCGGTGCGGGTTCAAGTGGTCAACGCAACGCCTCGGACGAGGAGTGCTCGTCGATCAGACGGCGGTAGATCCGGGGTGACGGTGTGGCGCTGTTTCCTGGTCGCATCCAGATCAATGAGCAGGATCTCGTCGGTCAGCGGCGTGAACGGATCCAGCTTCGACGGCCGCGCCGAAGCGGTTGTCGTGCGTGGCTGCGGCCAAGCCGAGGTCAGGGCCTTGTTGACCGTGCTCCAGGTAACGCCGTACTTGCACTGCAACGCCCGGTTCGACATGCCATCGCGGGAGTCGCGCCGCAGCGCGGCGTACAACCCGACCTTCGACTGGCCAGGCAGCATCGGGGGTGCTCCTTTACTGAGCACATCCAGCTTGACACCGCAACCCCGACATCAAGTCTCAGTAACCGGAACCGAGCCGTACACAGCCGAGGATCCCCGGCGGCAGAGCCAAGTTCGTGGTGCCAGCGCCTCAGAAATCGCGAACTCTGGCGCTTTAGTCGGCGACTACATCGGAGACAGCACCCGAGCCGAAATCGCCTACGCCCGGTCGCTGGGCAAGCCCGTGCGGTTCACGCACCCCGAAGTCGACCCTGACGCCTGACCGCTCGCTGCCACCTCGACAACCAGCCCCGGCAGCCCGCCGCCTGACCGTCTCGCGGTGGCTTCGGCCGCCGCCCACCCCGCACCCTCCGCAGGCATCCCTTGGAATTGATCATCTAGTGGCTTTCGGATCGTCGAGTGGGGTTGGGCATTGGTGTGCGTCCGGCAAGGTTGGAGAACGTGGGCATGCCGAGGTCGATGGTGCGCTGACGGGCTTCCTCCGCGTCGAGCTGGGCGAGCTTGTCCTGGGCGCCGGCGAGGCTGATTTCGAGTCCCTCCAACTCACCGAGCCAGCCCTCGCGTTCGGCTTCCAGGATCCGGGCCAGAAGGTTGTCGCGGATTTCGGTCAGGCGGGGGCGCTGGGCGGGGTCGGAGCGGAGCATGGAGCAGCGGATGCAGGCTTCTCTGAACTTTAGAAGAATCGAGGTTGATGGTCGGAGGGCGGGCCAGTCAGCCGAATAGCCGGTGCAACACCGAGCCCCACGACTCCAGCGCCTGACTCAGTGCTGAGCCACCAGCCGCAGCTGCCGTCAGTGCCCCCACCGCGGCCCGCGTGAGTCCCCTGTTACGTTCCCCGGCCGGGGCCGCCGCCGCCTGGGCAAGATACTCGACGTTGTCCAAGAGGTCGCTTCTGCGGTCGTCGTCCATGCTGTCTACCACAACGGCCTGCTGCAGAGCTCGCAACGCCTCCGCTACATCGACGTGGCCTTCCTGGTGGATGCCGGCCACCGTGGAGTGGATGTTGCTGATCCCCCGAACCGCAGGTGTCCATGACCTTCAGCGGCGGGACGTTCATCGGCGGCCAGTTCGCGGCCGCCAGCGCAGTCTTTCGCTCTCTCCCCGCAGCAACGAAACCCGCAGAGCCAACGTGAGCGCGTGACCGTCCCGGTGGCGGACCGTCATGGTGCCGGACCAGCCACCCTGGGCACGACACTGTTCGGCGAGCGCCGTAGCCCTGAGAGCGCCCTCGGAGGACGGCAGTACGTGTGCCGCCGGCCGGCCCACCATCTCCCGGGCCGAGTACCCGACCAGCTGCTCGGCGGCCTGCGTCCACCCGACCACCATCCCTTCCGCATCGAGCATGGCTATCGCCGCGTCGGGTGCCTCGCTCGTGTTCACCGGCTGAACGAGTTCGGAATGTTTGGTATTCATCCTGGTTCATCCGTTCTGGTGCGTAGGTGCGGTGAGTGTTGGCGTGTGGTGGGGTCCGTCGGTCCGCGGGACGTCAGTGGTGGGCAGGGGGCTGGTGCAATGCGGCTATATTGGTACAGAGGGCAATCATCGCGGCATATCTGAGCGTGTTATGATATTCCTGATGAAAGCATCATCGATGACAGCTTCATCGTCAGGGAATCAACAAAATTGATGTAATGATCAGATGTGCGCGACAGGTCGCCTCAGCGAGGGACGTCTGCCGTGATCGACGGCCGGGCTCGTCGGTGCAATGAATGAAGTCATCAGACCTGCTGCTATCTACGGTGCATGCCGATGTCAGTACCACTCAGCAATCGATTCGAGCGCCGTCGCGCCGGGACCCGGCAGGCACTCGTCCGCGCGGCACGGCAGATCCTGGCCGAGTCCGGCGACACCAGCGCCAGCATCCAGACCATCGCGGAACGCGCGGACGTGGGCTTCGGCTCCTTCTACAACCATTTCGGCTCCAAACGGGACCTGTTCGGCGCGGCCCTGGACGATGCAATGGAGGAGTTCGGTCGAGCCATCGACGAACGCCCGCACGGCGTCGACGATCCCGCCGAGCGCCTCGCTGGGGGTCTGCGGCTCAGCGCACGCTTGGCCGAGTCCCACCCCGAGATCATGCGGATCCTGTGCCACAGCGAGCTCGGCCGCATATGCGCCGGCCGCGGACTGGCTCCGCGCATGAGGCGCGACGTGGAGCAGGGCATCACCTCGGGCCGCTTCACCGTTGTCGACCCGGTCATCGCGCTGTCCGCACTGAACGGCAGCCTGCTGGCGCTTCTGGAGCTGTGGTTCAGCAAGCCCCAGGTCGACATCGACCAGGCCGCGGACACCATGGCCGAGGTGCTCCTGCACATGCTCGGCCTCTCCCCGGAGGAGGCCCGCGATCTCACCCGGGGCCCCCTTTCCGCTGCAGCGTGAAGAGGGCCGCGTTGTTGTCCCGGCGGGGCGTCACGGTGTCGTGAGCGGCGTGGACGGCCGACCACATCCCCCTGGCCGACGCTCCCGAGGCCATCCACCGCCTGGAGCGCAAGATCGGCGATCCGATCCGCCTCATCCTCGTTCCCTGACCACCCGACCGAGCGCGTGGACGCACCGGCCGTGCACTCCTCCAGGAGCGCGGCCGGCGTGTCCACATGAGCAGCGAGTTACGCAGAAGGAGGCCCGGCAACAGCACCCATGCGACGCGATCGACGCGTCGTCACGGCGCCGATCGGTCCATGGGGCGAAGCGTCGGCAATCGCTGTCCGGGAGAAGAACAACTGCCATGCACGACTCAGACCACGCCCTCGTACCCCGCGACAACGGCAATACCATCATGATCCGCACCCGCGTGACGGTCCCGCTGCACTTCGGCGACGGTTACGGCCTCGACGTCGAACTCGTCACCTTCCACGGTCTGACCGACGGCCAGGAGCACGTAGCCGTCGTCCTCGGCGACCGCGCCACCGGCACCGTCCCGCTGGTGCGCCTGCACTCCGAGTGCCTGACCGGCGACGTCTTCGGTTCGGCCCGCTGCGACTGCGGACCCCAGCTGCGCGAGGCGGTCGAGCGCATCGCCGACCGCGGTGGCGTGCTGCTCTACCTCCGCCAGGAGGGCCGCGGCATCGGTCTCTACAACAAGCTCGACGCCTACGCCCTGCAGGACCAGGGCCTCGACACCTACGAGGCGAACGCCGCGCTCGGCCTGCCGGAGGACGCCCGCGACTACGCCGCCGCCGCGCAGATGCTCGCCGCCCTTGGCATCGGGGATCTGGATCTGCTGTCCAACAACCCCGACAAGGCCGAGCAGTTGCGCGCGCTGGGCGTCGTCGTCCGGGAGCGGGTGCCGACCGGCGTCTTCACCACGGCTCACAACGTCCGCTACCTCCGCGCCAAGGTCGTCCGCACTCAGCACACCCTGACCGAATCCCAGTACTATCCCGACCTACCTGGCTGCAGCGGGAGAGGTTGTTCGGTCCAGACGGTCTTGCCGTCGGAGGTGTAGCGGACGCCCCAGGTCTGAGCGAGCTGCGCGCAGATGAACAGGCCCCGTCCGCCTTCGTCAACCGTCCGGGCGTGGCGCAGGCGTGGTACGAGGGCCCCGGTGTCGTGGACCTCGCAGGTAAGGACGCGGTGCTTGATGATGCGCAGTCGCACGGGCGGAGAGCCATAGCGGACTGCATTGGTCACCAGTTCGCTGACGATCACTTCGGTGGCATACGCGGTCTCGTCGTCCACTCCCCATGTGGCCAGTTGCTCTCGGGCACGGGCGCGCGCCGTGCCGGCGGCCGAGGGATGGTGGTCCAGATGCCAGGCGGCGACCTCGTCAGCGGGAAGGGCGCGGGTCCGGGCCAGGAGGAGGACGGCATCGGTGGGACGGTTGTCCCCGTGCAACCGGTACAGGGCGTCATCGCATATCTCCTGTACGGGGCGCTCAGGGCGGTCCTCCAGCACCTCCCGGAGGGAGTCCACCTTGCCCAAGGGGTGTCCCGATGAGCAGGAGGGCAGGAGGGAGATGGTGTAGAGGGCGAGGATGCTGCCCTCGGCGACGCCAACCGTGGTGGCGGCAAAAGGCGGTCCTTCGGCACTGCCCAGCGGAGGTCCACTGGGGTGATCGAAGATCTCGGTGGTGCCGTCCGGGTGGGTGATCACCGGTGGAGGATGGCCGGCCCGGGCGATGGTGCAGGTGCGGGCGATGGGGTCGTAGACCGCATACGCACAGCTTGCGGTGAGCGGCTCATGGCGCAAGGGATCACCGGTGGGAAGCGCAGCCCGTTCACTGGCCAGGCGCGTTGCAGCATCGTTGAGGCGTGCGAGGAGTTCGTCGGGGGCCACGTCGAGTGCGGCCAGGGTGTGGATGGCGGTGCGCAGCTGGCCCATCGTGGTCGCGGTGTGGATGCCCTGTCCGGCAACCTCGCCGACCAGCAGCGCGGTACGGGCGTTCGGCAGAGTGAAGATGTCCGCCCAGCCGCCCGCTCCCTGGTCGCCGGGAACGAGCAAGGAGGCGGTCTCGACGGTAGGGTCCGAGGGCCGCCATGGCGGCAGCAGATGGCGCTGGATGGTTGTGGCGATCGTATGCTCGCGGGTGTAATGCCGGGCGTCATTGATGCACAGGGCTGTGTAGTTGGCCACTTCCTTGGCGAGGGTGACATCCTTTTCATCGAAGCCACCAGCGTGCTCTGTTCTATACAGGCTGATCAGTCCGATCACGGTGCCGTACAGCGTCAGAGGCGTCACGAGAAGTGCGCGGACCCCGGAGGCGTGGATCGCGCGGGCACGCAGGGGGTCGGAGGCCAGCCAGGGCGTGTCAGGACCTAGTCGGACAACGCGAGGCTTGAGGTCGGCCAGAGTTTGTGCGTAGGGGGTCGGAAACGGCAGGGCGCGCACATCATCCACCGGATGCGCCTGCACCTGCTGCTCGACATCCCCGTGACGAAAGGCCACGCGGCGCAACGGGACACCCTGATCGAGAGGAGCGAGCGGGGGTTCCTCACCCCGCACCACGGCATCCACCACTTCGACCACGGCGGCGTCTGCGAAGCCTGGGACGAGGGCGTCGACCAAGCCGCGGCAGGAGCCCAACATGTCGAGGGTCTGTCCCACCCGCTTTCGTACCGAACCCCAGACACACAGACTGGCAAGCGCCCGCTCACGGTCGCCGGCAGCCACCAGCACTGCCGCCACCCCCAGAATCGCACCGTGCCGGTCCTCCAGGCGGAATGCCGAGACGTCCATGACGCGCGGTCGGCCCGAAACCCCCCTGGAAGACACGTACACCACGCGCTCCGGGGAGGGCGCCCCGCTGTCCAGCACCGCGCGGAGCATCGCCTCCACCTCGCCGGGGGGCGAGAACTCGTAGGCGTCGGTGAGTCGGCGCCCAAGGATCCGTTCCAGGGTCCCGCCGCACATCGTCTGTGCGGCGATGTTCGCCGCCGCTATCCGCAATTCCGTGTCCAGAACGTACAGGCCGACCGGTACCCGGGTGAACAAGGCCTCAAGCACCGCAGTGCCTCCATCAGGCGCCAGTGCTCCGGTCGTCGGCACCTGGAAGAGGCCCCAGACCAAAGAGCCGTCCTGACGTGGCAGGGGCCGCACCCGCAAGTCTTTGGCGACAACGTGGCCGCTCGCGTCGCACAGTGCCACTTCATCTTGGCCCGGTTCCGCTTGCTGGTCGGCCACAACCGCTGTGCGGGCCAGCCAAGGCGTGACGGACCGCCCGAGCACCTCATCCGCTCCACGCCCCAGCAGTACCTCTGCCTGGCGACTCCACTGCAATACGATGCCCGAGCCGTCCACGACCAGCAGCGGATCATCACCTGCCACGGCAATCACCTCCACCCCTTCCAGCCTGCGCTCACTCACCCTGCGGCGCGCCTCGACCAAAGCCGCAACCGGCAACCCGACCCCCGCAGGCCGACCGAAGGTGGATCCTCCAGATCCCGCGGACCTGCGCCCGCCCCACCGGAGGTACCCCGGGCCGCAGTGAACGCCCGCCTGGCAACCAGACTGTTCCGGATGGTGTGGACCGAGGGCCGCAGCAGCGGTCCGGGGATCAGCCAGCGTCCTCGCTCTGTCCGGTGACACGGCGCCCACCGACGCGAGAGCCGGGCGGCGATTGCGGTCGAACAGGTTCCCTGGCCCCCCAGGGGGGTGGTCCGGGTGCTCCTCCGCGAGGCGGATTCAGCAGCCGTCACAATGGTTCCGTAGCCACGGTGGTGGCGCCCCCGGCTGCCCGGTCGCGGCTGCACAGCATGGGTGCCCAGGCTGTTGCGGCGGCCGCGAGGTCGTCTCCGCACGTCCTGCCGGGGCGGCGCCGGGCTGCGGTGGCGAGGACGACTCGGTCGGGACGGAGCAGGACGGCTCCCGCGGTGCCCATCCAGTGGACCAGTTCGCTTGTGCCCGGATCGGCACCAAGGTCGGGGCTGCCTGGGCCGGGTTCCGGTCGCCGGGTGTTTTGCAGCTGGATGACACGGGCGTCCAGCGCTCGTACCAGCGCGTACAGGGCTGGGCTGAGCGGCGCGGTGGCCAGGAGCGCGTAGTCTTCGCCGAGCAGGTCGTCCAGCGGGCGTGGGGTGCCGTCGACATCGGGGACCAGGGGTTGGGGGCACACGGTCCCTGGGCGCGGGTGGCCGAGGCGGCGGCGGGAGCTGACCAGGGGCCCTGGCCTCAGCGGTGGGCTGACAACGGACAGTACGCGATCGGAGGCGCCCGGCAGGCGGGCGATGGCGGGCAGGACAGCATTGCGGGCCAGTGCGGTGCCCGTTTTGCCGCCGGTCATGAGAGCGCCGACGCCCACGGCGGTGCGGATCAGCTGCCGTGCGTGGCGGTGGCGTTCGGCTTGGTAGCTGTTCAGCAGGGCCTCGTGCGCGCGGCCGGTGATGACGCGGGCGAGCTTCCAGGCGAGGTTCTGGGCGTCGCGCATACCCGCGCCCATCCCTTGTCCGATGAAGGGCGGCGTGAGGTGGGCGGCGTCGCCGAGCAGGAAGACGCGGCCCTTGCGCCAGAGGTCGGCGACCTGAGCTCGGAAGGTGTACGAGGCGGTGCGCACGACGTGGAGTTCGTCCTCGGAGATGCCCGGCGTCCAGGGGGCGATCAGCGCGAGCAGACGCTTGCGGTCGGTGAGCTCCTCCGGCTGCTCGCCGGCGCGCAGGCGGAACTCCCAGCGGTAGCGGTCCTCGCCGACGCGCATGTAGGTGGCTGCTCGCTGCGGGTCGCAGACCTGGTGGACGCCGTCCCAGACGGGCAGCGGCCGACGGCAGCGGACGTCGACGACCAGCCACTGCTGAGCGATGGCGAGGTCCTGCATCCGGGAGCCGATGGAGGCGCGGACCAGGCTGTTGGCGCCGTCGCACCCCAGGACCGCGTCGGCCAGAAGCGTGTGGGAGCCACCGGTGTCCTCGTCCCGGAAGGAGACCTCCACCGGAGCGCCGCTGTGCGGGGGCGGGGTCACGGCGGTGACCTCGATGCCTCCGCGAAGCGTCACCAGGGGGTGGTTCGTGAGGTTGTCCCGGAGCAATTGCTCTAGTTCGGGCTGGTCGAACATGTTGGCCTGGGGAAAGCCGTGCCGGCCGCAGGGGTTGTCGCGCAGGAACTCGGCCAGCACCCGGTGGGAGCCGTCCAGCAGCCGCATACCGCGGGCGGGGCGGCTGATCTCGCTGAAGGTCTCATGGATGCCCATGGCCTGGAGGATGCGGTGCACCTCGTCGTCCAGGTGGACGGCGCGCGGCAGTGGGTACGGGGCGCGGTGGCGCTCCAGGACCAGGGCGGCCACGCCGTGGCGGGCGAGGAGGGTGGCGACGGTCAGCCCGGTGGGCCCGGCACCGATCACCACGACGGGCACGTGCTCGGGGGCGGTCACTTGCTCAGGGCTTTCATCAGGCCCAGCAGGCGGGCGCGGTCGATTTCGTTGTCCTCGCGCAGCGCGGAGACCGCCTGCAGGAGCGCTCCCGGCGAGGGGGTGGTGCCGAGGAAGTCGCGGGTGGCGGGCGGGCCCCACTGGGCCAGGCCGGAGGCGGACATGGCGGCCCAGCCGGGTTCCAGCGTGTGGTCGAAGACGTCGCCGTCGGCGAAGTGCTCCATCATGAAGCGGTCGGGGTCACGCCAGTAGTCGAAGATCTGGCTGCCCTGGATGTGCCGGCCGATGCCCCAGGAGTGGCGGTATCCGCGCTCGCGCAGGTACTCGCCGCCGGCGGCCAGCACGTCGAGGTCGGCGACCTGATAGGCGGAGTGGACATAGCCCGTGTCGGGGCCCAGGTGCATGGCCAGGGTGTGGTGGTCGGCGGGCTCGCTGCCGCGGTCGCAGCGGATGAAGGCCATGGTGGGGCCGCGGTCGCGCTGCCCGTCCAGGTAGAGGAAGTCGCTGACGATCAGGCCCAGGTGCTGCAGGTACCAGTCCAGGGCGCGTCGGAAGACCCGGGTGGAGAGCACGACGTGGCCCAGACGCTGCACCTGGGAGGGTGTGCGGGGCGGGCGCTGCGTGGCGTTGATGCGGGCGGCCGCGGTGGTGGTGCCGGTGTTGAGGACCAGCGGCTGCTGCAGCGGCTGTGCGGGCTGCTCGGTGACGCCGTGGACGACGCGGACCGGGATGCCGGAGGGGTCGAGCAGGTCCACCGCGCTGCCACCGCCGTACTCGGTGAGGGTGCGGACCTTGTGGCCGGTGGCGCTCGCCAGCCGGTCGAGGTCGGCGGCGTCGGCGGCCTGGAAGGCGGGGCCGATGAACCGGGAGGAGGGGCCGCGGCGGATCACCAGGCAGTGGGTGCCGGCCATGGCGCCGCGCAGGTAGAGGGCGTCGTCGGTGCGGGCGGCGGTGGTCAGGCCGAAGTCGTGGGCGAAGCTCTCGGCGCGGTCCAGGTCGGGCTTGGTGAACTCAAGCCAGGCCAGGTCGACCACCTTGATGAAGGGCTGGGCCGCGCGGCCGGGCTGCTCCCCGAGCAGGGCACCCTGTTCGCTGTGCAGGCCCTGGTGGGCGTCGGCCGTGGGGGCGGGTATGGGCGTCGGGTCGTTCATGGCGGATCCCTTCGGGCGGCTCTCCCGCTACGGCGGTGTGCGGCACGGTCGCGAGATACAAGTAAGGGGTGGAAGGGGGCGGGGGTGTGGCCCCGCCGACCGTGTCAGCGGTCGGCGGAGCGGGTGGCACCAGCGGTGGCGGATTCCGCTACCGGGCCAGCAGAGTGTCCAGCGCGGTGGTCAGGTCGGCGACCGCGTCGGTGGCCGCACCGTGGGTGCGCCAGCCGATGAAGCGGTCCGGGCGCACCAGAACGGCGCCTTGCGGGGTGTGCCCGCGTGCGGCGGTCCAGGTGGAACGCAGGTCGCGGTAGTCGCCGTCGAGGTGGCCGACACGGATGGCGTCGAGCGGCAGCCCGCTGGTGGTGGCGATCTTCTCGGCCGCTTCGCACCAGGCGTGGCCGTCCTCTCCGGCGATCAGCAGGAAGCGGCCGGGGCGGACCAGGCGGGCCAGGGCCACGCGATGGCCGTCGGGGTCCTCGAGCCAGGCGTGGGGCAGCGGGTGTCCGGGGCGGGCGGCGGGCTTGTAGATGCGGACGGGGTCGGGGTTCTCGGGCGCGGGAGTGCCGTCGGGGATGACGGCGGCGGAGTCGTAGTTGTAGCCGAACTCGATGCCCAGTTCGTTGAACTCCATGGACTGGGCGGCCACGGTGGCCAGGAAGGTGCGGCGGAAGCCGGTGTCGGCGGGGTCCTTGCTCCACAGGCGGCGGGCCTGCCGCCAGTTCTCCTCCGTGTCGGCCTGCGGCCCGCCGCCGAAGAGGGCGTTGATGGCTATGTGGTTCATGGCGTTTTCCAGCGAGCGCTGGACGTTGGTGGCGTCCGACGGGCGCCGCTCGGGTTCGTAGGTGTCCAGCAGGGCGTCGCCGGCATGGCCGTTCAGGACGGCGGCGATCTTCCAGGTGAGGTTCTGGACGTCGTGCATGGCGGAGGTCAGGCCGAGGCCGCCGGTGGGCGGGTGGCGGTGGGCGGCATCGCCGGCGATCAGGATGCGGCCGACGCGGTAGCGGTCGGCGACCACGCCCTCCAGGGACCAGCGGGAGATCATGTGGACCGTCACCTGGTCCTCGGTCAGCCCCAGCGCCGTGCACAGGTCGGACAGTACGGACTCGTCGTCCAGCGCGCGGCCGTCCTCGGACCCGTAGTTGATGTGGAAGACCCACTCCTCGGACTCCGGGCCCCAGTGGTCTGGGCCCATGGGCACGAGCACGCCCGGGATACCGAGGTCGGGCAGCCACAGCCAGCGGATGAGCACGTCAGGGTCGGTCGCCACCTGGGACAGGTCGGCGGAGATGTGGAAGGAGACCACGCGGGCGAGGTTGCGCACGCCCTCCTGGACGATGCCCACGGCGGGGCCGACCGTGCGGCCGCCGTCACAGCCCAGCAGGTAACGGGCCCGCACCCGGTAGGTCTCGCCGGTGCCGCGGTCGGTGACGGTGGCGGTGACGCCCTCGTCGTCCTGGGCGAGTTCGGTCAGCTCGTGGTGGAAGCGGATCCGGCCGGGCGCGAGTTCCTCGGCGCCGGCGCGCAGGACCGGCTCCAGGCGGATCTGGGGCAGGTTGGCCTGCCGCTCGGGGCTGGCCGCCAGCCACTCGGGTGAGCGGCCGCCGGCTCCCCAGGCCTCCATCTTGGCGACGCGGCGGCCGTAGTCCTCGCCCTCGCCGGCCAGGCCGACGTACCAGGCGCTGTGGGACATCTGCTCGGCAGGGGTGGAGGCGGCGTAGATGGTGTCGGCCACGCCGGCGTCGCGCATGACCTCCATCGCGCGCTGGTTCAGGACATGGGCCTTGGGCAGGATCGAGGTCTGCGGCCAGGCGGTGACCAGCAGGGACTCGACGCCGATGCGGCTGAGCAGCATCGAGGCGGTCAGTCCCGCACCGCCCCCGCCGACGATGAGGACAGGGATGTCGATGTCGTACATGGGTACTCCGTGGGATGTCGCGGCTCGGGGCCAGGGGGCAGGGGACGGCTCAGGCCAGGCGGACGAACAGCGCGCGGGCGTTGTCCTGGCCGGTGGCGTGGGCCGGCGGAGTCGAGGCCGGGGTAGCGGTCGTACTCGCCGGTGAAGTGCGCGACGGCGACTTCGGGTGCGAAGGGCCAGTCGGTGTCGAAAAGCACCCGGTCGGGGCAGGCGAAGGCCAGCAGGCTGGGCAATGCCGAGGGGCTGCCGGACAGGGCGGTGTCGAACCAGAAGCTGCGCAGGTCCTCGAGGATCTCCTCGAAGTCGCGGCCGGTCTCGGCGACCAGGGCGGCGGTGACCCGGTGGGCGGCGTAGGGGAGGAAACCGCCCGTGTGGGACAGTAAGATCTTCAGGTCGGGGTAGTGGCGTGGGACGCCGTGCAGGACCAGATGGGCCACGGCGCGGGTGGTGTCGAGAAGGAAGTCCGCGGCCAACGGAGGCAGTCCGGGGACGGGCGGGGCGAGCAGTTCCGAGGGATGGACGAAGACGACGGCGCAGCGCCGGTCCAGTTCGGCCAGGAGCGGGTCGTGGCCGGGGTGTCCCAGGTAGACGCCGTCGGTGTTGGCGAGCAGCACGACGCCGTCGGAGGCCAGTTCGTCCAGGGCGTACGTGGCGGCGGCCACGGCGGCGAGCGGGTCGTGCAGTGGCACGGTGGCGAAATAGCGGAACCGGTCGGGGCGGTCCTGGACGAGTTCCGCGCCGAACTCGTTGACCTGCCGGGCCATCGTGACCGCCTCTGCGCCGTCATCCAGCCAGCTGCCGGGGCGGACAGGGACAGCACTGCGGTTTCGATGGCGTAGGTGTCCATCAGGGCGATGGCGTGCTGGCGGCTCCACGGCGGCAGTTCGCGGCCGCCAGGAGCGTGGATCCCCTTCGATTTCAGCCACCGGGTGTGGGCCGGGGGCAGCAGATGCTGGTGGACGTCGATGCGGCTCATGGTGGGTGCTCCTCCCGGTGCCCAGCCGGCGGCTGGGCGGTCACGGCCGCGTTGGACGGCGCCGGCCACGGGGCGTGGCCTGCTAGCGACTGGCCAGCAGGACGAGATGGACTGCGGCCAGGGCGCCCACGACGGCGGCCGGCAGGCAGCGCCTGGCCGGGCCGCCGCTGCGCAGGTGTACGACCACGGCCCCGGCCATGAGCAGGATCAGGCCGACTGAGGCGGCCGGACCGAGCGCGGTGATCCGCAGACCGGCCAGCAGCCCGGCCGCGGCCGCCACCTCCAAGGCGCCCAGCAGGCGGTAGTGGGTGGTGGTCATGCCGACGTGGGCCGCGGCCTGCCGCATCGCGGGCACTGCCGCGAGCTTGGCCGACCCCAGCAGGAGGAACAGCGCGGCGAGGACGACGGCCAGGACGGTGGTAGTGGTGCTCATGGAGATTTCTCTCTGTGCGGAAGGGATGGTCTGCTGCCATGCGGAAGCGGATCGTTGCGGCCCGGGGTCGGGTCAGGTGCCCGGGGCGTACTGCCAGTTGAGGACGTACTGGTCGAGGGCTGCAGTGACCCCGTGCCGCACCGCCTCGTCGGCAGGGGCAGGCACCATGACGCGGACCCCTCCGTCGTGCGGCCGGCACACGATCCGTTCCGGGTCGCACTGCGCGCCTTGGGCGGCCAGTTCGGCCAGGACCGCGCGGCGGGTGGCATCCAGTCGCAGGCCGAGTTTGTAGGGCTTGCCGACGGCGGTGAGCGGGATGGCGTCGATCACGACCACCTCCCGCGGTGCGGCAGCGCGCTCCGGGGCCCGTTCGGTGGCCCAGGTGAGTAGCCCTGCGGGATCCACGCGGGCGCCGGGGGCGAGGGTGACGTAGGCGACGGGCACCTCGCCGGCGTGCGGGTCGGGGCGGCCCACCGCCGCGGCTGCGGTGACCTCCGGGTGGGTAAGGAGGGCGTCCTCGATCCCGGCGGGGTCGATGTTGTGACCCCCGCGAATGATCAGGTCCTTGGCGCGGCCGGCGAGGGAGATGAAGCCGTCGGCGTCGATACGGGCCAGGTCGCCCGTGTCCAGCCAGCCGTCATGGATCTTCCCGGCGGTCTCCAGGCGTGGCCCGTGGGCGGTGTGCTCGGCGACGTAGCCCGCGAAGACCGTGGGCCCGCTGACGGCGAGCACCCCGGTGGCGCCCGGCGGCAGGTCCTGCCACTTGCCGGTGTCCGGGTCGATCCGCACCGTCTTGACCTGCTGGTAGGGCAGACGTCGGCCGACGCTGCCGGGCCGGGTCTGGCCGGGCACGCCGAGGGCGGAGGCGCAGGTCGCCTCGGTCAGCCCGTAGCCCTCGCACAGCGGGATGCCGGTGTGCTCCTCGAACGACTCCCGTACGGCGGACGGCAGTGGGGAGGCGCCGACGGCGGCGAACCGCATGCTCGAGATGTCCGCGTCGACGGGGACGCGGGCGAGGACGGAGTACACGGTGGGCACCGCCGACATTGCGGCGATGCGGTAGTGCTCCACCAGCTTCCAGAACACTCCGAACAGCTCGGGATCGCGGTAGCCCAGCGGCCCGGCCCACACCACCCGCTGGCCGCGCAGCAGCGGGCCGAGAAGGGTGACGATCAGGGCGTTGACGTGGAACAACGGTAGCCCGGCGAACATCACCGAGTCCTTGTCCAGGGGGATGCTCGCGGCCACCATCCAGGCATCGACGACCTCGTTGGCGTGCGTGTGCGCGGCGAGTTTGGGCGTGCCGGTGGTGCCGCCAGTGTGGAAGTAGGCAGCCAGGTCCCCGACGGCCGGGGGGGCGATGTCCACCAGCCGGTCGGCGGGATGGGACGCGGCCAGCTCCGTGAGGTAGCCCACGCACACGCCCTCGACCGGCTCCAGAGCGGGGGCGGGGTCGTCGGCCGCGGTGGGGGACAGGGCCAGCAGCGCGTCCAGGCGAAGGGAGGCGGCGACCTGCCGGGCCGTGGCCCACACCTGCGCATCGAGCTGCGGACCGGCGGCGATGAGCACCCTCGTGCCGCCGCGCCGCAGCAGTTGCTCGACGTGCTCGGACGTCAGGCCCGGGTTCACCGGGGCGGCGATGCCCGCGGCCTGTGCGGCCAGCAGGGCGGCGGGCAGCTCCGCGGTGTTCGGTGCGAGCAGGCCCACGGCGGCACGGCGGGTGACGCCGAGGGAGCGCAGCAGGTTCGCCGTGCGATGCACCTGGTCGCGTAGCTGAGCGAAGGTCGCCGTGGCGGGGCGCAGGAAGCGCTCGGCATCGGGCAGCACGGTCAGGGCCGGGCGGTCGGGCCAGAGGCGGGCAGCGCGGATCAGGGCGTCGTAGGTGGTGGCGGGCAGACCGCGCTCAGGGAGCGGGACGGCCTCGATGGCGGGCAGGTCCGCGTGATTGTTGTGGGCGGGCCACAGCAGGTCGGTGGGTGTGAGTGTCACCGGTGCGCCTTTGCAGGGTGAGGGATGGGGGTGAGTGGCCGGCCCGGTACGGGGATGCCGGGCCGGCCGGTCCCGGGCGGGGGTCCCGGGAGTCGTCAGCGGGCGCGCACCACCGTGCGCTGCTCGCCGAGATCGAGGACGCCGTCGTCGGTCGCGATGCGGGCCGTGACGATGTCGCCGTCCTTCAGGTAGTCGGGATTCCTCTCCTGGCGGGCGAAGAACTTCTGCCAGCGCTTGTGCGGGGGCAGCAGGGCGGCCAGCGTGGCCAGGAGCTTGCCCGGGGACTTGAGGGCGGTGCCGCCGGGCGTTCCGGTGAGCAGGACGTCACCGGGCTTGAGGGTCTGGAAGCGGGCCAGCAGGCTGAGTGCGCGCGGGGGCCGGACGATCATGTCCGTGGTGGTGCGATCCTGTCGCGTGGCCCCGTTGACCTTCAGCGTGAGCCGCAGATCCGGCAGGCGCGCCAGGTCGTCCGCGTCGACCAGAAGCAGACGGGGGCCGAGGGGGGTGAAGGTGGGGTACGACTTGGACTCGTAGAACTGGGTCTTAGGCAGCTGCAGGTCACGCGCGCTGACGTCATCGGCGACGACCAGCGCGGCGACATACTCCGGCAGGGTGGCGTCGGTGACCTCGGTACCGACCGGCAGGTCCGCGCCCATTACAAGGCCGAGTTCGACCTCGTAGTCCAGGAAGCGCACGTGCTGTGGACGCATGATGTCCTGGTAGGGGCCGCTGACGGACCCGGAGGCCTTGCGGAAGAACGCGGGCGGGACGGTGTCCGGGTCGAATCCGGAGTCCACTGCGTGGGAGCGGTAGTTGACCATCTGCGCCACCACCCGGCAGGGGGTGGTGACGGGCGACACCAGCTCCCCTTCCCCAGCGGAAAGCCCGGCGTCCGGGTCGGCCGCGGCGCGGGCGGCCGCCTCCTGCACGGCGAAGCGGTCGGCGAGCAGGCCGGCGGTGGTGTCCGCATCGGTGTCGACGCGGTGCAGCCGTCCTGTGCCGCCCTCCACCCACCAGCCGTCTGTGGTGCGGACGACCTGGATACTCATCGGCTCTCCTGAGTCCTGGCAGCGTCGACCGGAACCGCTCCTTCGAACAGCCCCCGGTCAGTGGTGATGAAAGAATCAGTCCAGATGACCTACTCGTCAAGAGATGCTGACGTAACAATCACCACTGATCTGTTGGGTAGAGTGTGGGGATGACTACCGACGGACAGGGCAGGACCGGCAACCGGGCCCCCAACCGCCTGGACCGGCGGAAGGCACGCACCCGGGCCGCACTGGTCGCCGCCGCGCAGAGTCTTCTCGCTGAGCAGGGGCGGGCCGACGTGAGCATCCAGGAGATCACCGAGGCGGCGGACGTCGGCTTCGGCTCCTTCTACAACCACTTCACCAGCAAGGACGAGTTGTTCGACGCCGCCGTCGCGCTCACCCTGGAGGAACACGGCGCCCTCCTGGACTCCGTCGTAGGAGACCTGACGGACCCGGCGGAGGTCTTCTCCGCCAGCGTCCGCCTGACCGGCCGGCTGCGGCGCACCCACCCGCAGATGGCCAGGATCCTCGCCCGCACCGGCGTGCCCTACCTGACCTCCGACAGCGGATTGGCCCCGCAGGCGATGCGGGACCTGCAGGCCGCCGCCGACAGCGGGCGGCTGGACATCGACGACCCGCATAGCGCCGTCGCCATGGCCGGCGGCGCCCTGCTCGGAGTGCTGCACCTCCTGGAAACCTGTCCCGACCTCGATACCGAGCGGGTCACCGATCAACTGGCCGCGCGCCTACTGCGCATGTTCGGCCTGACACGCACCGAAGCACAGGAGATCGCCACCCGGCCGCTGCGGGCCCTGCCCGCGACTTGACTTGGGCGATGTCCGGCGCACGCAGCGCGTCGCGGACCTCACCCGCCGGGTGGGGCGGCACCGTGGTGCCGGATCGGCGAGCTGATCGCCAGGTCCGCCCCTTCCGGTGGTCAAAGCCCTGCACCCCCGACCGGCCTGTCGCGTCGCGGACTTGCACGATCTTTCAAACACGCTCGGGCGCGACTGAACGTCCTGGCCAAGAACGTGTTGGTGCTCGCCCGCGTCAATCACGAGGAGCCCTACTGACCCGAGGGAGCAGCCCAGCCACCTGACGGCGAAAGGCGCAGTCGTCGACCTGGGCGAACTCCGCGCTGCGCTTGTGGCGGCCGGTTTCCGTGTGGCGGTCATTCGAGGTCGTCGGACCGGTCGGCGTTCTCGGGGCGGTTGTCTGCCCGCATCGGCAGCGGCCGACCGTCGCGGTGAGCCCAGATGTCTCCGAGGACGACTTGGATGATGCCGGTGACGGGAATCGCCAGGAGGGCACCGAGGATCCCGGCGACGTCGGCGGCGATCAGGATGGCCAGCAGCACGGTGAGGGGGTTGAGTTTCACCGTCCGAGACAGGATGACCGGTTGCAGGAGGTGGTTTTCGGCCTGCTGATAGACGATGAAGAAGGCGATGGCTCCGATGCCGGCCGGCAGGGAGTGGACGAACGCCACCGTGGAGGCGACGACAGCCCCTATGGTGGCTCCCACCAGGGGAATGAGGTCGGTCAGGGCGACGAAGAGGGCCAGCAGGCCGGCGAACGGCACTCCGGAAACCAGCAGCATGACGTAGGTCAGGAGCCCCCAGATGACGCTGATCAGCAAGTTTCCGGTCAGGTAGCCGTTGACGGTACGGGCGCACGCGGTTCCGACGCGGCGTATCCGGGCCGCTGGCGCCTCGTCCACGAGCGCCAGGGACCGATCTATGGCCTTGGGGCCCTCCAGCACCATCAGATAGGCCAGGACGAAAATGGTGAGAGCGCCTGCCGCGGTGCTCGCGGCACTGCGGATGAACTTCAAGGCAGGCGTGCTCAGTCCGGTCGCGAACGCGCGGATCTGCGCCCGATGCTGACGGACATACCGCAGAGCGTGCGTCCGCTCCAGCAGGTTACCGACTGGCCCGCGGCCGGCCTGGGCGTCCCTGATCATCGCGGGCAGACGACCGGCGAACCGGCTTCCCTCCTGGGCCAGGGGGATGACGAACAGGGCGAGCACAGCGCCGATGCCGCGGCCGCTGCCAGGAAGACCAGCAGGGTGGCCACCGACCGTCGGCACCGCGGTACCCGTCGCTGCAGCGCTTCGACCGCCGGATGAAGTGAGACGGCCAGGAAGACCGCGATGACCGCCCAGATCAAGACCCGGCGAGCCTGGACCACCAGCTCGAGTACGACGTAGGTGGCGAGCACCAGACCGATGGTGGCGAGGATGGTTCGCACCGGAACCGGACGCGTCGCCATGGTCATCGGGTGCCCGGCCCCGGTCCCGGGAAAACGAGAAGACCTCCTCGCCCGGTGAGCCATATTCCCGCGCTGTCGCACTTGACAGCCTCTGACACGGTCTGCGGCGGGTCGCCTCCAGCCGCCAAGCAGCGGATGCCTCGGTCCCCAATGGATCGTTCTCAAGGCGGCCGTGTCCAGCTACGGCGGTGCTGGCACCAATCGCTGGACTGCCGGCAACGTCCTGGGCGTTGTCGCCGCGATCGGCTGGCGCTGGAGAAAGCCCCGGTCGGCCTCTCACCGGTATGTCGTGGATGTAAAGCGCACCACGGTAGGGAGATCCCCCCGACCTGGCCTGGTTGGCGGTGGCGGGTCGACCCCGTATATCCCAGGTGCGGATGCCCAGGCCGAGCTGCAAGCTGATGCCGTAGGTCGTAACTGTCGAAGGAAGTGTCATGGTGGCGGTGCCCGCAGGTGCAATCGCCGGACCGTCGGCCCGGTGGGGGACGGTGCCGTCAGCTGCGGGCGTGATCGCGGCAGTCCTGTTGCCGCCAGTGGTGTGCGCCGGGCTGACGCATCCGGCTTTGGGGCACGCGCCGTGACCGAGAACGCGTCGCGACCGACGACCGGCGCGCGGCGGCCCTATCTGACGGCCATAGCCACATAGATCGGCCGGTTGGCGACGGCGCCGTCGCGGATCTTCACGTGGATGGCGTCGATGAAGACCACCGGATAGACGACG